>CATZYB010000015.1 GCA_958426095.1 uncultured Lachnospiraceae bacterium | reverse complement strand
AATGGACAATTCTTCCGCGTCGTTTACTCCGGTTGTTCGTAATGATAATCAAGCTCCTTTTTTAAAGTATGCTTCACAACTTGCTTGTCAAGTAGCCATTCCTGTTATAAGCGTTTGCGGGTATCGTACCCCCGATATGGTTGAGAAAGCATTGTCTGAAACCAAAATATCTGCCGTATCTTTTGGGCGTCCACTTGTTAGAGAACCAAATCTTCCTAACCGTTGGAAAAATGATAGAAGTCCTGCGATGTGTGTTTCTTGTAATCGCTGTTGCAATTCTTTCGGAGATAAGATTATTACCTGCCAAATCAAAAAAATGCAGGATAGTAACAATGCGGAACGGAAACTTTAATATAAACGCAACTGTAAAAAGTATCAACTCAGAATGGATTTTCTGTCCTGTTTGTGGCAAAAAAACACGAAATAAAATTAGAGTAGACACTGTTTTAAAGAACTTTCCGCTGTATTGTCCAAAATGTAAAGAAGAAACTATAATTAACGCAAAACATCTAAATATATCTATTATCAAAGAGCCAGACGTTTAGACGCAGAGCCGATAACACGCAGATTTGAAAATGCTGTTATCGGCTTTTTGTATTTCATTTGAAAAGAGAGAATGTTATGTACTTTTTCTATGTATATATGGATAGCCTACCAAAAAAAATTTGTATCAAAGAACATACCAGTGTGCCAATGAATATGAACTGTCTGCTCATTTAATATGTCTTAATAATTCGTATTACTCAAACGCTCATGCGGTTTTATCCGCATGGGCGTTTGTTGTAATAGCCCCCTACTGGGAAGAAAGGGGGTGATGAAAAAATGAGGTATTCTGAACAATTCAGGGAGCATATCGAATATGCCTTTGCCGCCTTTTGCAGAATTGTTCTTCGCAACGCGGCAATCAGCGCATACCGCGATTTTGGGCGGAAACAGAAGCATGAAGTATCGCTTGACTATCTAATGTCGGAAACACCCTTTGAACCATTCACGACAGACAATTACTTTGAACAATACGACAAGCCGACTGCCTTTGTTGTGAAAGGGCAGAAGATTATTATTGCAAGTGAACGGTTAGCCGACATATTAGCCAAATTGCCGGAGCAACGGCGCGCTGTCCTGCTGATGTACTTTTTCCTCGGTTACACTGATACAGAAGTCGGGAACGAGTACGGGCGTTCCCGAAGCACAGCTAATTACTGGAAACACGCGGCGTTGAAGCAGTTGAGAAAGGAATGGTTAAAATCAGAGCATGAGGAACAAGAAGCTGATACCCTTTGAAGTCATTGAAAAAGCGATTATCGGAGAGCCGGAAGCCATAGACGCGGTATTGCGGCACTATGCCGGACACATCAAATACCTGTCCACCTACCGGGGACATATCAACGACGATATTCAAGACCGTCTGAAAGCACAGCTTATTAAAGCTATCCTGCAATTCCGTTTTGACAGGTAGGAAGTAGCAAAGCCAGAAAAAGCCGTCAAGGATAAAATGCACGCTTGCGCGTCCTTGACGGCTTTCCCTGTCTTTGCTGTTGGGCAGCTAAGAGAGCGCAATCGGATAAACCGCTTACGCTCTCAATCCATTATGGCGTGATACGCGTTAGAGTGCTTCTCTCGCTTGATTTAAGCGCATTACAGCGACGATAAGGACAGGAGCAAGGGTTTTATACTCCCACCTTCAAAATGGCGTTCTATTGCGTAACATAGCAAACGATATTTCTTTGTGTCGCTATTTCCGTTTCATTCCCTTCCATTTCGTCGGCTCTGCCGCTTTGCTCCAAAGGAGAGGGATTAGGGAAAGGATAGGAATGGAATCGGTATTTGATTAAATCCGTATTTGGTTTTTCTTTAGTTAGTTATATCTTTATTTAATTGCATTGGATTTTCCAACGTAGGTTTTTCCAATGTTGGATAATCCAACGTAGGCTTTTCCAACATAGGGAAATCCAAGATAGGCTGTTTATGCTCTATTGGATAATTACCGCGTTTTTGTTACGCAGTAGAAAGGCGTTTTTGAGAGAAAAGGTATAAAACCCTTACCGCGTGGGAAATGCGCCCGCAAAGCCGCCTGTATCAATGCTTTTTCAGCCCCTACTGCGTAACAAAGGGCATGAAAAAAGCGGGCAAGAAACGCTTTGTTTCCTACCCGCCTTTTTCTGCGTCCTGTATGACAGCTACCCTATTTCAGTTTGTCGGTTGATACTGTTTTATGAGTAGCTACCCAAAGGACGCCCTTTTTTGCATAATTACAGAAAAAAGGATAAAGTTCAGACTAATCATATTGCATTTTTACTAATACATGTTAGAATAGTAATGACAAATTCGTCAATATTCCCAATCTGACATTAATAAGCAAAGCAGTTGGATTTCGGGAAAGAGGAGGTGACTTAAATCCATGGAATGGACAATAACAGCGGATGCCCCTGGAAAGGTCTGTCTGATGCAGGGGAATGAGGCCGTTGTACGTGGAGCGGTTGAGGCTGGTATAAATTTTGCGGCGTCTTATCCGGGTTCTCCGTCTTCACAGGTGTTGGGCATGTTGGGAAAGATTGCCCGTGAACGTAATTTTTATGCAGAGTGGTCAACCAATGAGGTATGCGCGTTGGAAGCCTGTATTGGTGTATCGCTTGCAAATGCGCGGTCGTTGTGTGTTGTTAAACAGAACGGTTTGTTATGTGTAGCCGATGCGCTTCATTGCGGCGCACAGCATGGGATTAAAGGAGGGCTTGTCATCATCACGTCGGATGACCCGAGCGCACACTCAAGTACCAATGAGTTTGACTCGCGTTATCAGGCCATGTCTGCCGATGTGCCGATGCTCGAGCCGACAAATATGCAGGAAGCAAAAGATATGATTCCGTATGCTTTTGAGCTTTCCGAGAAAACGCAGCAGATGGTTATCGTGCGTTTGACGACCTGCGTCTGCCATGGACGTGGAAATGTGGTTTTAGGCGAATTGCCGGAGAAACCGCACCAGATGCAGCAGGTCGGAGAATGGGATCGTATGACCTGCGTCAATTATTTACATGAGCCGATGTTGAAAAAACTGGATAATATTCAGGAGATATTTGAGACTTGTCCTTACAATCATTATGAGGGTCCGGAGCGGCCGGAGAAACTGATCGTTGCCGGAGGAACGGGACGGCTTTATTGTCATGAAGCGATTCGCCGTCTGGAAGTGAGCGGTGAAGTAGGACTTTTGAGTCTCGCAACGGTATGGCCATTACCGGAGAATTATATTCTCCAGTATTTACGTTCGGCAGAGCAGGTGCTTGTGTTAGAAGAAGTGGATCCGGTATTGGAACACAATCTGGAAGCTATCGCCGGTAAACATCGTCTGAATATTGCATTTTCAGGACGTTCCAACGGCGCACTGCCTCGAATCGGAGAATTAAATCCGGATATTGTTATGAATGCGGTAGCCGCTCTGGCAGATACGCCGGATTATGAAGAAAAGACAGGGACAGCGGACACGCTTCCTGTGCGTGATCTGACCTTCTGTGCCGGATGTCCGCATCGCGCCACATTTTATTTATTGAAAAAAGCATTAAAATATGAAAAAAATCCGGGTATCGTTGTCGGCGATATCGGATGTTACATTATGTCCAGTCAGGCGGCCGGCTTCTGGGCTTATCAGGCATGCAATGCCATGGGTTCCGGTGTAAATCTGGCGGAAGGTCTCGGACAGTTGACAGCCTATGGCCTGGACCAGAAGGTTGTTACCATGTGCGGTGATTCCACATTCTTCCATACGATCATTCCCGGACTTGTCAATGCCAGCTATCATCATGCAAATATGCTGCTCATGGTTTTGGATAATTCAGCAACGGCGATGACCGGCTTCCAGCCCCATCCGGGAACCGGAATTACAGCGATGGGCGACTCTACACAGCCTATGTCTATTGAAAAAATCTGCGAAGCCATCGGCTGTCAGGTGACGATTGCCGATCCGTTTGATGTAAAAGGCACATCAAAAATCCTTCGGGATTTATTGGATCAGGATGGCTTGAAAGTGCTTATCATGAAGCAGCCTTGTGCAACACTGATGTCCAAACAGACCACAAAACGTCTGAAAGTTTATGTGGATCAGGATATCTGTTACGGCGATGGCTGCGGCTGTGACAAATTCTGCAGCCGTGTATGGGGATGTCCCGGCAATTCATGGGATTTCACAAAAAATAAAGCCCAAATCGACCCGATGTCCTGCGTGGGCTGCGGCGTTTGCGCCCAGCTTTGTCCGTCCGGAGCTATTAAAGTGGAAGGCGGTGAGGAAGAATGAAAAAATTGCGATTTGATCCGCTGAACATCGTTATCTGCGGTATTGGCGGTCAGGGAAATGTACTGGCTTCCGAAATCGTTGCCAGCACGATGAATGACATGGGCTTCCGGGTGGCCGTTGGAGAAACCTATGGCGCATCCCAGAGAGGCGGCTCGGTTATGAGTCATGTGCGGGTGTCTGAATCTGAGGATTTGGGTGTTTTGATCCCTTCCGGAGAAGCTCATATCATCATCGGATTTGAGCCGCTGGAGACGCTTCGTATGGCGCGTCAGTATGCCGGACCGAATACGATGGTCATTTATGATCCCCGTCCGATTTATCCGCTGGGAGTTTTACAGGGAAATCAGACCTATCCATCCATCGAGGATATTACAAAAGAACTTGAAGCATTGACAGCCGAAGCCCATGCGGTACGGGCTGCAGATATTGCTATGGAAATTGGTGATACGAGAGCTGCCAATGTGGCGCTGCTCGGCGCATTCAGCCGTCTTCCGGGATCGCCGTTAAATACAGAAGAGCTGGCGGCTATTCTGGCACAGCGTTTCCAGGGACGTGCTCTGGAAATGAACCAGAAAGCTTTTGCAAAGGGCTGTGAAGCCATCGACAGGGAAGGGGGCGGCGCAGATGAATGATATGATTACTGTACATTTTCAGCATCATACGACAGATGCAACGCTGGATTTGAAGCTCCCCAGAAATACGGTGATCGATACGCTGACACCACATTTATACGAAGCCGGATTTATAGACCCCCAGAAACCGGGGTATAGATATCTTGTTCAGGATCATCTTTGCGGTTCCAATCATATTCTTGGAAACTATCTGCCGGACAGTGCGGATGAGATGACTGTAAAGGTATTTAATATACCGACGATTATGACATAGGGGGGATATGAAATGTTAAGTACATTTGCACTTGATACACAAGTGATCAAGCCTGGTCTTTGTACGGGCTGCGGTGCTTGCCAGGGCATGTGCCCTTATTGGGATTCTTATGAAGGCCGTACAATATGTTTTTTTGACTGTGAGCGCACAGCAGGACGCTGTCAGGTGTTCTGTCCGCGTATGCCGGCAGATCTGGACGCTCTGAAAAACAAATTCTTTCCGGCAGAAACACTGACGCCGGAAATCGGACCGTTCCGGGGACTGTATCTGACACGGGCCGCAGACCCGGCTGTCCGCGGCAATGCCCAGCATGGCGGCACAATGACCGCACTGGTAGAGCTGGCTCTGAAAGAAGGTTTTATCGATTCGGCCGTGTTGACAAAATCCAAAGGCGGTTTGGATGCAGAAGGCGTTCTGGCCACAACAGCCGAAGAAATTCGGGCCTGTTCCGGAAGCACTTTCCAGATTCCGCCGACACTGGCTGTTTTAAACCGGGCATTAAAAGAAAATCAATATCATAAAATCGGCGTTGTCGGAACACCGTGTAAAACACTGGCTGTCTACAAAATGAAGTCCAAACCGCTGCCGGACAATGATAATAATGCGGACAACATCGGTATGGTATTCGGTTTATTCTGCGGTTGGGGTTTAGAGTGGAATGATATTCATAACCTGACAGCGAAATATGCAGATCCGGAAAAAGTAAGCCATATGGATATTCCGCCGAGCAAATATCATTCTCTGGTACTCCGTGAGGATGGAAAAGATATTTCCGTAGACCTGGATGAGGTGAATCCGATCGTGCGTCAGGCTTGTCATGCCTGTACGGATATGACGGCAGAATTCAGCGACCTGTCTGTGGGCGGCGCCCGCAGCGCTGATGGCTGGGATGTGGATAAAGGCTGGAATCAGGTCATCGTCCGCACGGAAAAAGGTGAACGGCTCTTAAATCTGGCCCGGGAGAAAAACATTCTGGAGTTCAAGGATGTACCGAAAACCGGACTTGAAAAAATTAAAAACGCTTCGATGGGCAAGAAGCGCAATGGGACAAACTATCTGAACAGTCTGTAATACAATATGCTCAGAAAAAAATAAACAGGCTTCTCCTGAATTAGACATTTTGATAATTTACATCTATTTCAGGAGGAGCCTTATTGTGTATTATAATGGGGATTTTGAAAATTAAGTTCAGATTTTTGGATAAAATGTCAGATTTTGGGATGGTGAAAATAAAATATCTAAAGTATACTTCTTCTGTAAAAACCATTTAAGGTGGAGAAGGAGGAACGTTTAATATGAAAAAAAATTGGCGTAACAAAGTAGCAGTCGGTTTATCTGCGATCATGGTCATGGGAGCGCTTGTCGGCTGCGGCGGCGGAGACAGCAAAGAAACGACAGCAGCCAGCGATGAAACGGGGGAAACAACGGCTGCTGCAGTGGATGGCGAGGTGGAAGACCTTTCATCAGATAATACATTAACCTTATATTCGACAGAGTCGGATGACCTGATCAATCTGATCGTTCCTGGATTTGAAGAAGAAACCGGTATTAAAGTAGATATCATTACAGGAGGGTCAGGAGAGATTCTGAAACGTCTTCAGTCTGAATCCAACGAACCGATTGCGGATGTATTACTTGGATGCAGTTATCTGATGGCTAAATCCAATGAAGATTTATTCCAGGAATATGTATCTCCAAATGAGGAATATGTTCTGGACGAATTCAAGAGTGACGGAGCGATCAATCAGTATAAGATGGGCTGCAGTGTATTGCTGGTAAATAAAGATTTAGTCGGCGATATCGAAATCAAAGGCTATGAAGATCTGTTAAATCCGGAACTGAAAGGAAAAATTGCAACAGCCGATGCGGCCGGTTCCAGTTCTGCATTTGATCCTTTGACAAATATTCTGGTAGATTTCTCTGAAGAAGGCCAGTATGAAAGTGAAGAAGCCTGGGAATATGTTCAGGAACTTTTAAATAACATCGATGGTAATGTTCTTGAATCCTCCAGCGCCGTACATAAAGGTGTTGTTGAAGGCGAATATGCCGTAGGTATTACTTACGAAGATCCGGCCTGCAGTTATATCATGGATGGCGCCGACAATGTTGAGGTTGTTTACATGGAAGAAGGCGTTGTTATGTGCGGTTCCGCGCTGATGGTTGTAAAAGGAACAGATCACCTGACCAATGCACAGAAATTCGTTGATTATGTATTAAGTGAAGAAATTCAGAACAAATTCGGAACCGAAGCCTGCCTGCGTGGTGTTCGTTCAGATTCCGTTGTCGGCGATCATATGGCGCCGCTTGACGAGATCAATACAATCACAACAGACTTTGCTTATGTTTCCGAACATAAAGATGAATGGGCTGAAAAATGGACCGAATGTGTAACAAACGTTGAATAATTGATCGTTAAGTGCAAAGGAGAGGATGCCCCATAGTTTTGGGGTATCCTCTCAATTTTTAAATAAAAATCTGGATGAAAAGGCGGAATGAATATGAGCTACCCTATTACATTTGAACATGCCGTAAAAAAGTATGGCGATAATATCATTATACCGGACCTCTCGCTGGAGATTCATGACGGAGAATTTTTTACGTTGCTGGGACCTTCGGGATGTGGAAAAACAACACTGCTGCGTATGGTAGCCGGTTTTAATTCCATTGAGGGCGGAGAAATACGATTTAAAGACAAAGTGATCAACAATGTGGCTCCGTCAAAACGGAATATCGGTATGGTTTTCCAGAACTATGCGATTTTTCCTCATCTGACGGTGTTTAAAAATGTGGCCTTTGGCCTTCAGGAACGGAAAGTGGACAAACAGGAAATTACCCGGCGGGTGGACGCGATTTTAAAGACGGTACATATCGAAAATCTTCGTGACCGTCTGCCACAGAACATGTCCGGCGGTCAGCAGCAGCGCGTTGCCCTGGCGCGGGCCATAGTGGTTGAGCCGGATGTATTATTAATGGATGAACCACTTTCAAATCTGGATGCAAAGCTTCGTGTGGAAATGCGTAACGTTATCCGTGAAATACAGCACGAAGTAGGGATCACAACGATTTATGTAACCCATGATCAGGAAGAGGCCCTTGCGATCAGCGATCGTATCGGAGTTATGCAGGGCGGGGTCCTTCAGCATGTGGGCAGACCGCAGAACATTTATCAGCGGCCAGCCAATGAATTTGTAGCGACTTTTATCGGACGCAGCAACATTCTGGATGCCCATTGTGTCCCTGAATTGAATGAATTTGTCCTCGAATTTGACGGGGGCTATAAAGTAAAGGTTGGAAATCTTCTTCCGGAAGCTAAAAATACGGATAAGGTGCGGGTTTCTGTGCGGCCGGAAGAATTTATTATTACCGAAGGTGAAGAGGGAATTCCCGGAACTGTTCGTGACAGCGTATTCCTTGGATTAAATACCCATTATTTTATTACATTGGAGAATGGCCGGGAAGTTGAAACCATTTCCGAGTCTGAGTTGGAAGGAATTATCCGGAACGGAAGCCGGGTCCGCTTGAAGGTCAAAGCAAATAAAATCAATGTTTTCAATGCGGACGGAAGTATGAACCTGACCCAGGGGGTGGTGAATGATGTCAAATAAGCTTAAACCGAAAAGCCGGTTTCATGTAGACATTTGGTTTGTTACGACAGTTTTATGTATGCTCTTTTTCATTTTCGGACTGGTATATCCGATCCTGAAAATCTTTCGGCTGAGCGTCATTAACGGGGAAGGCGAATTTACCCTGGCCTATTTTGCGAAGTTTTTCGGAAAACCTTATTATTTAAAGGCCTTGTTTAACAGCTTAAAAGTGTCCGTCTGTGCGACTGTTTGCGCCGTTGTACTTGGAACTGTCGTTGCCTATATTATGAAGACCATGAAAATCGTGGGAAAGGGAGCGCTGGATATTATCATTATTATTACTATGCTCTCACCGCCGTTCATCGGGGCTTACAGCTGGATCTTACTCCTGGGCCGCAGCGGCTCCATTACAACATTGATTAAAAATCTGACGGGAATTACATTGCCGTCTATATATGGATTTCCGGGAATGTTGCTTGTATTTACCATGCAGTTATATCCTCTGATTTATCTGTATGTATCCGGGGCGTTAAAGAATATGGATAATTCCCTGCTGGAGGCGGCTGAAAACTTTGGATGCACAGGGATCAAACGGGTTTTCAAAGTTGTTCTTCCGCTGATCGCACCGATGATGCTTTCCGGCGGCTTGCTTGTATTTATGCGGAGTATGGCGGATTTCGGCACGCCGCAGCTTATTGGCGAGGGATACCGGACGATGCCTTATTTGATTTATAATGAGTTTATTAGTGAAATGGGCGGTGATGACGGATTTGCTGCAACATTGAGCGTTTTGATGGTCATCTTGACAACTGTGTTATTCTTAATACAGAAGTGGATTTCTAAAAAAATGTCTTTCAGTATGAGCGCAACCAATCCGGTTCAGCCAAAAAAATATCATGGATGGAAAAATATTATTGCCCATATTTTTGTTTATCTGGTAGTGCTCATCGGACTGATGCCGCAGATTACGGTCACTTACACCTCCTTTAAGAAAACGAGCGGACGTATCTTTGTCGATGGCTTTTCGCTGGACAGTTATCGTGTGGCGTTCAGTAAGATGGGCGGATGTATACGAAATACATTCACTTTCAGTATTATTGCCGTGGCGCTGATCGTTATTATAGGAACGTTGATCGCCTATATTACAGTGCGCCGTCCGAATGTGGTGACAAACCTTCTGGATATATTGACGATGATGCCGTACATTATTCCGGGTTCGGTTATGGGTATTGCGCTGCTCCTTGGATTTAATAAACGTCCGTTTATGCTGGTAGGCAGTGTGACGATTATCATTCTGGCTTATGTGCTGCGGAGAATGCCGTATACGATTCGTTCCAGTGCGGCCATACTTTCGGGAATTCATCCGAGTATTGAGGAGGCTTCGATCAGTCTCGGAGCGTCAAACCTGAAAACATTTCTCAAAGTCACTGCGCCGATGATGGCGCCGGGGGTGCTGTCCGGAGCAATTTTGAGCTGGATGACTATTATCAGTGAATTGAGCGCTTCGGTGCTGCTCTATGTCAATAAGACACAGACTATGACGATTGCCATTTATACGGAGGTCGTCCGGGCGAATTACGGTACAGCGGCCGCTTTGTCCGTTATGCTGACACTGACGACCGTCATCGTTCTGCTTCTTTTCTTTAAGATATCGGGCAGCCGGGAAATCAGCCTGTAACGAAAGTGATTTGTAAACAGAAAGGGGTGGTACGCACATGCCATATCAGAAACGGGGCTTTTGCCGACAGATTCAATTAGCTTTTTCCCGTTATGTTGCGGTACTTGTGGGGCTGCTCCTTTTATTTTGGATCGTTTTCATGATAGGGACCCAGGTGGCGGCTTCGAATGCCAATCACCGGGCAAATGAGAACTTAAAAGCAAAACTGGATTCGGAGATCGGGTCTTATCAGGCCTATATGGAAAGCACGGCGGATAATCCGCTGTATGAGCGGTGCTTTCGGGAAAAGGTCTCAAGTACGGAGCTTTATCAGGAACTCTATGATTTTGTCAGAGCCAGGGAGTGCGGCAGCCTTTTTTATGTCATTGATCAGGAGGGGGATATCCTTTTGACCAACGCCTGGTCAGCCAGAGACAGCTATACGGCGACCAGTCATGATCAGCGTCAGTTTCTGAGACGTCTGGAAAATGGAAATACAGACGGTATGTGTTATCACGAGAGTCGGACAGGAAACCGGGAAATCTGTTATCTGATCGGGCGTAAAATCTGTCTGACGGAAAATGAATGCGGCTATCTGGTCTTTGAATTACTGGAAGACGAACTGGAACAGATGATTTCAGAAAAGTATCGGGATGTGGTTATTTTAAGAGATGACTTTCATCGGGTCATTGCCAGCAGCGATGATACATTGGTAGATTCTTTGGGTAAATTTGAAGCGAAAGAAAATCGTTTCCATCGGATGGTTGTCAATGATATGGATTATCTGGTTTATTCCGGCCAATGCGAACTGCTGGATATTGAAGTCCTGACAATGGATTCTCTTTCGGTATTTAATATGATCATTAAATATGGCGCGGCATTGATTTTTATTGCGGCGCTTATGATGATCGTTATGATCAGTCTGTTATCCCGTTCCGTGGGGACCCGGTTGTCCCGTCCGTTGGAGCAGCTGCAGCAGGCTATCGACGAGTTCCAGAGCGGAAATATGGATTTTCAATTAAGCATTGACTGTGCCGATGAATTTCAATATCTGTCTCACCGTTATATGGATCTGACGGCGGAAATCCGGGAACTTGTAGCTCAGAATGTGGAAATTGCCGACCGGGCCAGACTGGCAGAAATCCGGGAGCTTCAGACCCAGTTTGATCCCCATTTTATTTTTAATATTCTCCAGACGATCCAATATATGAACTATGAAGATCCGATGAAATCCGTACAGATGATCCAGCTTTTATCAAATCTTTTAAGGTATAGTATTGGAACCGGAAAAACCCAGGTCGCACTTAAAGATGACATACAATACATTCAGACTTACCTGGAACTGCAGAAGATTCGCCTTGATGAGAACCTGACCTATGATATCCGGATTCCTGAAGAGATGGAAGATTGTCTGATACCGAAACTTATTATCCAGCCATTAGTTGAAAATTGTATCCGTCACGGATTTCAGAGGAAAGCGGCGCTGGACATTAGGATCAGCGGGGAGCTTTCCGGGGCGGATGCGGTTCTTCGGGTGACTGATAACGGAGATGGTATTTCGGAGGAGGTATTGGAAAAAATAAATAAAAAACTTGAAAGCTCAGAAATGCCGACAGACGCTCACATTGGATTGCAGAATACCCATTGCCGTCTTCGGCTGACTTATGGGGAACCTTATGGAATACAGATCTCAAGCAGAGAAAAAATAGGAACAGAGATTTTAATCCGTTTTCCGGCTCGAAGAGGAGGAACAGAGGATGTATCGGGTAGTGATAGTGGAAGATGAAAAAGTGATACGGAAGGGCATTATTTATGTCATCGACTGGGCGGCGCTCGATTGCCTTGTCGTCGGGGAAGCAGAGAATGGACAGCAGGGGCTGGACATGATTGAGCGTCTTCATCCGGATATCGTTATTACAGATGTGCGTATGCCATTAATGGATGGCCTGGAAATGGTCCGTAAGGGGCGGGAAAAGCAAAGCTTTGAAACAATTCTTTTATCTGCCTATGATGATTTTGATTATGTACAGCAGGCGCTGCATTTGGAGGCCTGCGAATATTTGCTGAAACCTGTCGATAATGAGAAATTGACGAAGGCCATTGCGGGGGCCTGCCGCAAGACAGACAGAAAAAATGAGGTCCGGTGGCTGGAAACGGCCTGGAAAGAGAGTCAGAAAAATACTTACGGTCCGGCAGACAGCCTGGATATTATGGAATTGGAACAGCGGAAACCAAAACTGTCATTTTATCCCGGAAAGATGGTCCGCTATGTTCAGCGGCATTATGCAGAGCGGATCAGTCTGCAGAATCTGAGCGACACTTACAAGGTCAGCGCCGCCTATTTGAGCCGGGAATTTAAAAAAGAGATGGGATGTTATGCAGCAGAAAAATTCCTGCTGATGAAGCCTTTTAATGATTTCCTGAATCGGTATCGGATCCACTGCGCTATTCAGATTATGAAAACAGAAAAGATTCGCGTTTATGAAATTGCGGCATTGTGCGGTTTCAGCGATTATAAATATTTTATTTCAATCTTTCATAAATACGTTGACTGTACGCCGACAGAATTCATGGAATATCAGCATAGGGAGCGTATACAGAGGGATGACAATGCTGAGGAGGTAGATAAGAAATGATACAGCTTGTGGCCTGCGATATTGACGGAACATTGCTTCACGGTGAGGAAACCGAACTGAAACCAGCTGTCATTGATGAGATACGGCGTTTGAAAAAGAAAAATATTCTGTTCTGTCCGGCCAGCGGACGGCAGTATACAAGTCTTCGAAGATTATTTCGGGAAGTTGCGGACGATATTTATTATATGTGTGAAAACGGAGCTGTCATTTACGGCCCGGGGAATCCGGGAGCTGTGCTTGCAAAAACGGAGATCCCACGGGATAAGGCGGAAACACTGTGTCACGAAATATTATCCAGAGATCATTGTGAAGTTCTGATTTCCGGGGCGAATATGAGTTATCTTTGTCCGAAGGAAATGGAAATCGTTCGGGTTATCCGGGATTTTACCGGAAATCAGATAACGCTTGTTGGTTCGCCAGAGGAAGTTCCGGAACCGATCGTGAAAATTTCGGCTTATTGTCGTGACGGGGCGGCCGGTATCGACAGACCGCTTGGAGACCGGTGGCGGGATTATTTTAATGTGGCGGTCGCCGGGGAGCCATGGCTTGATTTTACCATAGCGGATAAGGGCAGCGCCATCCGGCAGTTGGGCCGGATCCTTTCTATACCGATGGAAAATATAATGGCTATTGGCGATAATTATAATGATGTCACTATGCTGCATATGGTTGGAATGCCTGTACTTATGGAAAATGCAGCAGAAGATTTAAAAAATCAATTCCAAAGACGATGCGTTTGCGTGACGGATGTCCTTAAAACATTGTAGCGCTATTGCAAATGTATATTAAGTATGCTATATTATCAATAACTGAATAAATAACAGCAGGTGTCAGATTGAAATGATTTCAGATCTGGTGAAAAGGGAAACAGGTGAGAATCCTGTACGAACTCGTCACTGTATTTAGGGAGCCGAAGCCGATATATCACTGGGGAACCGGGAAGATGGCCGATGGCGTTGATCTATAAGCCAGGAGACCTGCCTGACTGTTGTACAGGAACAGATTGTTCCGAACCACGAGTAATTGGTTGTACATATGAAATGTGATTTGTATTATGCGACCCTTTGCCTGTTTTTCAGCAAAGGGTCTTTCTTCACATATTTTTCGATGCTGGCGGATGAACCGTGGAATTTTCGTGGAACGGTCTTTTTCCTGTATATTATTCAATAATGCATACAGACTGGAAATGGTCGGAAAGAGGAGGAAAACCATGAAAAAGAGATTTGCAGCATTTTTAGCGGCGGCCCTGATGGGAACAATGATCTTGTCCGGATGCGGCAGCCAGAAGGAAGAAACAAAGGCGGCGGAGACAACCGCTGAAACAGCTGAGGAAACGAAGGTGGATGAGACGAAAGCAGCAGAAACGACCGCAGGTGAAGCGGCAGACAAGGTGATCATGGTCGTCAGTTTCGGAACAAGCTACAATGACAGCAGAGAAGCTACGATTGGCGCCATTGAAACAGCGATCGCCGATGCTTATCCGGAATATGAGGTACGCCGGGCTTTCACAAGCCAGATTATTATTGATAAGTTAAAAGAGCGTGACGGACTTGAAATTGATAATGTGGAAGAGGCTTTGGACAGAGCTGTGGCCGATGGCGTTAAAACACTGGTTGTTCAGCCAACGCATTTGATGGATGGATATGAGTATACAGATTTAGCCGATGCTCTGAAAGATTATGAAGATAAATTTGAACAGGTTGTTCTGGCAGCGCCTTTATTGACCAGTGATGAAGATTTTGATGCGGTAGCTAAGGCCATTGCGGAAGAAACAGCTTCCTATGATGACGGCGAGACAGCCATTTGTTTCATGGGCCACGGTACAGAAGCAGATTCCAACGGAATCTATGCAAAACTTCAGGAAAAGATGACGGCAGCCGGTTATGAAAATTATTTCATCGGAACAGTTGAGGCAGAACCTTCTCTGGAGGATGTGATCGCTGCGATCAAAGAAAAAGGTTCCTATACAAAAGTCGTACTGGAGCCATTGATGGTCGTTGCCGGTGACCATGCCAATAATGATATGGCCGGTGACGAAGACGATTCCTGGAAGAGCCAGATTGAGGCAGAAGGCTATGAAGTTGAATGTATCCTTAAAGGCCTTGGTGAGCTTCCGGCGATTCAGGACATTTATGTAGCACATACACAGGCTGCGATTGACAGTCTTGCAAAATAATTGAATGATATGGAGAAACGATGTTGAAAAAACGAATAGTATATTATGCAGCGCTTCTCATGACGATTACCGGTGTGCTTGGCACACCGGTAATCTGTCATGGGGAGGAAAATACGGAGACAACTGCAGAGAGCAAAACAGGAAATTCGGATTTAATTGCCAGCGATGACGAGCGGGCGGCCCGGCAGGATGTTGGCGAGGAAGGTTTAGAACCTGTTTATGGTGAAAACTTAAAAGACGGTATCTATACGATTGAGGTAGATTCCAGTTCTTCCATGTTTCGTATCGTGAATGCGGAACTGACGGTCAAAGACGGAGAGATGAGCGCTGTGCTTACTTTGGGCGGCAAGGGGTATCTTAAGCTGTTCATGGGAACAGGCGAGGAGGCTGTGTCCGCCGACGAATCTGAGTATTCGGATTTTGTGGAAGACAGTGAGGGCGCTTATACATACGAGATACCGGTGGAAGCTCTGAATAAGGAACTGGAGTGTACCAGTTTCAGCAAACGCAAAGAAAAATGGTATGATCATCAGATATTTTTTAAAGCGGAAACCCTTCCGGCCGAAGCTTTTGTGATGGAGCAGGAAACCATTGATCTGAAGGATGGCGATTACACGGTGAACGTGGAACTCTCCGGAGGAACCGGAAGGGCAGAGGTTGCATCGCCTGCAAAGCTTCGTGTTGAGGAACAGAAGGCGACGGCCGTCATTGAGTGGAGCAGTCCGAATTACGACTATATGGTGGTCAACGGTGAAAAATATCTTCCGGTCAATACGGAGGGAAACAGCGTTTTCGAGATTCCGGTGCTTGTATTTGACGAAGCTATGGCGGTGACGGCGGACACGACGGCTATGAGTGCGCCTCATGAAATCGAATATACATTGACGTTTGCGGAGGATTCTATTCACAGTGAAAGTAACGGGGCGATGCTGGCCATCCCTGCAGTGCTTGCAGTCGCTGTGATATGCGCCATCAGTGTGATACTGAAGAAAAAGAGGTCATCTGGAAATGAATCTTAAAAAAAGAACGGCGTCTATAATCTTAACACTTCTGTTTATAATAACAGCCCTTGTCTCCTGCGGTTCATCGGAGGAGACAGGGGACAGACTGTCTGAGGACAGGGATATCAGTCCGGAAATGGAATATGAGAGCCGGATGGATCTGGAATATGCACAGGAATTTGCGGTGGACAAATATAGCGGCGGCTATGCGTTGATTTCCATATCGGACGGCAGCCGTTTTTTGGTCGTGCCAAAGGACCAGGAAACGCCGGAAAATCTGGATGAAGATATTATTGTCCTGAAACAGCCTGTGGATCATATTTATATGGTAGCTTCAGCGGTCATGGATATGTTCCGGGCAATCGATGCCATGGATGCCATTCGGCTTTCAGGGACGGATACAGACGGATGGTATATTGAGGAAGCGAAAGCAGCCATGGAAGCAGGCCGCATACTTTATGCGGGAAAATACAGTATGCCCGATTATGAGCTTATCTTATCCGAGGGATGCCGTCTGGCCATTGAAAATATGATGATCACCCATACGCCGGAGGTACAGGAGAAGCTGGAAGGCTTTGATATTCCGGTGCTCATCGATCGTTCCAGCTATGAATCCCATCCCCTTGGACGGATGGAGTGGGTGAAGCTGTACGGCGTGCTTATGGGTAAAGAAGATGCGGCGGAAGCAGCTTTTAAGGCCCGGACCGAAGCGCTGAAAGAAATCAGTGATCAGGAGAATACAGGAAAAACAGTGGCCTTCTTCTACCTGACATCCAATGGGGCGGTGAACGTTCGGAAGTCTTCGGATTATGTGCCGAAGATGATCGAACTGGCCGGAGGCAAATATATATTTGAAAATCTGGGAGATGAGGAGAGCAAGGCTTCTTCGATGAATATGCAGATTGAAGAATTTTATGCCGGGGCGAAGGATGCAGATTATCTGATTTATAATAGTACGGTGGATGGAGAGATTGGTTCTCTCGCTGAACTTCTGGCCAAAAGCGATCTGCTGAAAGATTTTAAGGCCGTGAAGGAAGGACATGTCTGGTGTACGACGAATAATTTCTATCAGGAATCCATGTCCCTGGGGACGTTTATTATGGATGTACATAAAATACTGACGGAAAATGAAGCTGCGGATACAGAATATATGTATCTGCTGAAATAGAAAAGAGAAGGTATAAATAATGAAAGGTGCGAATGTGACAAGACGGCGCAGGGAAATAAGATATATCCTGTCTTTTGCTATATTGGCAGGACTTCTTTTGATATTTCTGGTATGGAATATCTGTGCCGGAAGTGTTTCTATTTCTTTAGAGGAGATTACGAAAAGCCTTTTGGGACAGGAAATCGGAGATACCGCAGCGAATATTCTCTGGAAGATCCGTCTGCCGAGAGCGCTGGCCGCAGTGATTCTTGGCGGTGCTCTGGCCCTTTCCGGATATCTGTTACAGACATTTTTTCATAATCCCATTGCAGGCCCTTTTGTTCTGGGAATTTCATCAGGAGCTAAATTAACTGTGGCTCTGGTCATGGTATTTTCTTTGGGAAATTCTTTGAGAGCCAGTTCTGCATTGATGATCATTGCGGCCTTTGCCGGGGCCATGTTGTCCATGGGCTTTGTGCTTCTTATGTCAAGGAAGGTTCAGCGGATGTCCATGCTGATCATCAGCGGCGTTATGATCGGGTATATCTGTTCGGCTATCACAGACCTGGTGGTCACCTTTGCGGATGATGCGGATATCGTCAATTTACATAATTGGTCGAAGGGAAGCTTTTCCGGGATTACCTGGGAAAATGTGGCCGTTATGGCAGTGGTCGTTTTTATCGTGTTTTTAATCATCTTTCTGATGTCCAAGCCAATCAGCGCCTATCAGATGGGCGAAGCCTATGCGCAGAACATGGGTATAAATATCCGGATGTTTCGGGCGGCTCTGGTCGTTTTATCCAGCATTTTATCCGGGTGCATTACCGCCTTTGCCGGACCGGTGTCCTTTGTGGGAATTGCGGTGCCCCATTTGGTCAAAAATCTCTTTCGAACTTCCAAACCGATTCTTATGATTCCGGCCTGCTTCCTGGGCGGCGGTGTTTTCTGCCTGTTCTGCGATCTGATCGCCAGAACACTTTTTGCGCCGACAGAACTCAGTATCAGTACAGTCACCGCAGTTTTTGGGGCGCCGGTAGTCATTTTGATCATGGTATACCGTCAAAAGGAGAAAATGTGAGACATGGAGAAAAAATACTTTTATACGGAAGCGATGACGGTGGGATATCAGGGCAAGCCTCTGATCCGTGATATAAAGATTCATATCGATCAGGGAGAAATATTAACGCTTATCGGACCGAATGGCGCGGGTAAATCTACTATATTAAAGAGTATTGCCGGACAACTGAAACTTTTGGGCGGCGTCGTTTATATGAATCATAAAGAACTGGCAAAAATGCCGGGCAGCGAATTGGCTCAGAAAATGGCAGTGGTATTTACGGAGCGGATCCGTTCGGAAATGATGACCTGTGAGGATATTGTGGCAACGGGGCGTTATCCTTATACCGGGAAATTTGGCATATTATCTGAAACGGACCGGAAGGCCGTTGAGGATGCCATGGCAATGGTCCATATGACAGAGCTGCGGGATCAGGACTTTATGAAAATCAGTGATGGTCAGCGGCAGCGGGTGATGCTGGCCCGGGCGATTTGTCAGGAGCCGGAAATCATTTTGCTGGATGAGCCGACGTCCTATCTGGATGTGAAGTATAAATTGGAATTTATGACCATTCTCCAGGAGATGACGCGGAAAAAGAAGCTTTCTGTCATCATGTCATTGCACGAGTTGGACCTGGCTGAACGGGTTTCCGATAAGATTCTCTGTATTCAGGGAAGTTATGTGGAAAAATTTGGACCGCCGGAAGAAATATTTGAGCCGGGATATATTTCTCACCTTTTTGGGATGACCGCAGGGAGCTTTGAAGAGGGGAGCGGCCTGACAGAACTGGAGGCGCCAAAGGGACCGCCGGAAGTCTTTGTTATTGCCGGGGCTGGCAGCGGAAGGCGGATATTCCGCCAGCTTCAAAGAAAAGGAATTCCTTTTGTGACGGGAATTATATATGAAAATGATATTGATTATCCGACGGCGAAAGCTTTGGCGGTGCATGTCGTGTCGGAACAAGCTTTTGAAAAGGTTTCCGATGAAAAATGTGAAGAAGCAAAAAAATGGATCGAACGCTGTGAAAGTGTCATTTGCTGCCGGAAAACCTTTGGTGCACTGGAAGAAGCCAATGCCTCTTTATTTGACTATGCAAAAAGATGCGGCAAGTTAAAGGAAAAAACTATAACTGGCTAGCGGATTTTCATATTGGACGCAGAATCTGAAATATGCTATTATTACCTCGTAATCAGGTAGGAAATATATAGTATTAATAGATAGCAGAAAACAGACTGCGGAAAGAGGTAAGTTATGGCAAAAAAATCCTATGCAGAAAGAAATTTGAAATTTGAAACATTGCAGTTACACGTTGGACAGGAGCAGCCGGACCCGGTGACCGATGCGAGAGCCGTACCGATTTACCAGACATCTTCTTATGTGTTCCGAAACAGCGACCATGCGGCCGCCCGGTTCAGCCTGGCAGATGCAGGAAACATTTACGGACGTCTGACAAATCCTACAGAGGACGTGTTCGAACAGCGTATTGCAGCGCTTGAAGGCGGCGTGGCTGCTCTGGCTGTAGCTTCCGGTGCAGCGGCTATTTCATATACATTTCAGAATCTGGCCCATGCCGGAGATCATATCGTAGCGGCAAAAAATATTTACGGCGGCACTTATAATCTTCTGGCCCATACATTACCGGAATATGGGATTACAACGACCTTTGTAGATCCGTTTAATTATGACGAAGTTGAGGCGGCCATTCAGGAAAATACAAAGGCAATCCATATTGAAACCCTTGGCAATCCAAATTCGGATGTGGTTGATATTGAAAAGCTTGCGAATATCGCTCATGCACATAAGATTCCGCTGGTTGTAGATAACACGTTCGCTACACCATATCTTGTACGGCCGATTGAATACGGCGCGGATATTGTTGTTCATTCTGCAACGAAATTTATCGGCGGTCATGGAACAACGATCGGCGGCGTGATTATTGACAGCGGAAAATTCGACTGGGAAGCCAGCGGGAAATTCCCATCGTTAACAGAGCCAAATCCGAGCTATCATGGAATCAGCTTTACAAAGGCTGTTGGGGCGGCGGCCTTTGTCACAAAGATCCGTGCGATCCTGCTCCGTGATACAGGAGCGACGCTGTCTCCGTTCCACGCATTTATATTCCTTCAGGGACTTGAGACTTTATCCCTTCGGGTAGAACGTCATGTAGAGAATGCTTTGAAGGTTGTAGAATATTTAAATAATCATCCTCAGGTTGAAAAAGTCAATCATCCATCCGTATCCGATGATCCTGAGCAGCAGGCGTTGTATAAGAAATATTATCCGAATGGCGGCGGTTCTATTTTTACATTTGAAATTAAAGGGGATGCTCAGAAGGCGAAAGATTTTATCGACAATCTGGAACTGTTTTCCCTGTTGGCGAATGTGGCTGATGTAAAATCCCTTGTCATTCATCCAGCGACAACGACTCATAGCCAGTGTACAGAAGAAGAATTGGCAGATCAGGGGATTAAACCAAATACAATTCGTCTTTCCATTGGAACAGAAAATATCGATGATATCATCGAAGACCTTGAAGAGGCATTTAGAGCTGTGTTATAGAAATAATAAAGTTTAGAAGGGGATTCCAGTGCAAATGGAATCCCCTTCTTCAAAGCGTTTTTCCTGACAGCGCTTTGTTATGGTTTTAAAAAGGTCCGTATGGTTTACGGGTTTCGGGATTGTAAACACGTTGAGGAAAATTAAAAGCCCAAAAATAATTTTTCTTAGTCGTGTTTATGATCCTGAATGATGACACCATTCTGTTCCATGTCAGCAATATCATCTGCGGAGTAACCGATTTCTTTCAAAATCTCAACAGAATCTTCGCCGAGGTATGGACAGCGTCCGATACGGCCTTCTTCATCTTTGATGGCCGGACGTTCTGTAAAGAATACCGGAGTTCTTGCGTAATAAACATTTTTGCCATCCGGCGTTGTTTTCTTGTAAATATAGTCGTTTGCCCAGTTCTGTTCATCAGTAGCGACTTCTTCCATTGTTTGAACAATTTCGAAAGGGATGTCAGCCTCTGTCAGTTTATCAATCCATTCGTTCAAAGTAAACTGTGCAAATACAGGTTCAAGTGCGTCTACCATAGTAGGGATGTTCTGAAGCATTGCTTCGTAAGTATTGAAGCGAGGATCTTCTAAAAGGAAATCTGCTCCGGATACTTTTACGAATCTTGGAAGCTGTGTATCGTACTGGAGTAATGCCAACTGTAACCAGCGGCCGTCTTTTGTTTTATATGTAGTTGCAGTTGCGCTGTTTGTCTGTTTACGGCTTGTAGGAAGAACGCTTCCATATTCCATAGAGCCCATCATCCATGAAATACCATATACGGCTGTATCTAACAGAGAAACTGTAACACGTTCGCCTTCGCCGGTCTTTGTCTGACGGTACAATGCAGCCAGAATACCAGAAGCAAGTGCAATACCTGCATAGAAATCACCAAATCCGGAAATCGGTACACCTGGGGCTGTATCTTTTTCCATAATGGATAAAGCGACGCCGCCTCTTGAAAAGTATGCTGTATAGTCAAATCCCGGTTTGTCTTTTAATGGACCGACTTCACCGTATCCAAGGATAGAAGCATGAATCAAATGTGGATATTTTTCATGGAGTGTTTCGTAATCAAGGCCTAATTTTTTAAGTGCCTGAACACGGTTATTTGTTAAAAATACATTGGCAGATTCAAGAAGTTTGCCAAAGGCTTCCTGGCCTTTAGGATCTTTCAGGTTGATACAAAGATCTCTCTTATTGGCGTTTAATCCGTCAAGACCGTAATCATGTCCATCCTCGCCTGGCGCCGGATATCTGTAACTACGGGCAATTACACGGAAATCATCGCCTTTTGGGGATTCAACTTTAATAACTTCTGCACCATAATTTGCTAAAATTCTTCCGCAGGAAGGTCCTGCAATAAATGTTGATAAATCAACTACTCGGATTCCCTCTAACTGTGCCATTCTTATTCTCCTTAAAAATGTGTACAAAATCAATGGTTACTAAACTGTAGATTGCGCGCAAAAAAATATAATATATATTTTCCT
>CATZYB010000014.1 GCA_958426095.1 uncultured Lachnospiraceae bacterium | reverse complement strand
TGGATGAAGATACCGGAAAGCCGATGACGGCCGGAGCGGACAGCAGTAACTATAATGTATTTTATGATCCGTCCGCACAGACGCTGACGCTGCGTAACGCCGGATTAAAGTCTGCGGTTTATGTTCCCGGCGGTACGATCGTGAAGCTGATCGGAGAAAATCTGTCGGGAACGGAAGAAAATGCGGTTTCCTGCGGCATCCAGGTCATGGATTCTCAAAACGGAAGCTCTCTGACGGTGGAAGGTCCGGGTTCGATCTCAATGTATACGTTTAATGAAGGAATCGTAAATACTCAGGCTGACGGAGATATTATCATCAGCGGCGGCGCAGATATCAGCATTGCGAATACCCAGTCCACCGCTGTTTACAGTCAATACGGCGGAGTTACGATATCCGGAGCGAAGGTAACGGTTACCAGTGATGATTCTGTCACTTCGGGCAGCAGCGGGATTGGCGGCGGAAAAGATCTGGTTATTGACGGAGACGCCTGGGTGAAGGTGAACAGAGCCGTTAGTTTCACGGGGAAAATTACGATCGCCGGCGGCTCGGACAGCAATACATATGTTGATGTCGATAATTCCGGCGGGATTGCCATAAACGGCGGCGAAGGCATTGAAGTTACGGAAGGCGCCGTTGTTGAAGCGACCGGAACGACCGGCTTAAACTCTTTTGGCGGTTCTGTTGAAATTGCCGGAAATGTGACGGCGACAGCCACAAAAGAAGGAAGCGCGGCGGTTTCCGTCGGTCAGGGTTCGGGTTCAACCGGATCGATGTACGTTTCGGGAGCGTTAAACGCTTCTGGTTATGTCGGAATGGGAGTCAACGGTTCAGGCGATATTGTGATCGATGGCGGCAGTGTTAAGATCAATTCCGAACTTATAGGAATTTATCCGAACGGCGGCGGAAATGTTGAAATTAAGAATGGCGCTGAGGTTATTGCAGAGGGGCCGGAAAGTCAGGGCATTTATTCTGCAAACGGAAAAACAAAAATCAGTGACAGCACGGTGGAAGTGACCGTTGGAGGATATTCTTTTTATACTTATCAGCCGGTTCTGACGTATACGGACGACAGATATATGGTTTACGCGGGAGAATCTGAAGAGGGCGCCGCGCTTGTTGATCATGCGGATCTGACGAACGAGGTTTTTAATTCCCGATATGTCAAAATATGTCCGGGGGAGAGCCAGGAAACACCTCCGGATCAGCCGACCTATGACGATCTGAGCAACGGCGATTCCGATCATACATACATCGGCGTGAATCTGGAATGTGTGGAGGAAGGCGCCGCCTGTTATAGTTCTGAACTGACAGTGTTTGAAAACAAAGACGGAAGAAACGGATATACATTAGGTGAAGTTACATGGGATGCGGCGTCCGGGAGATGGTACTGCGACGTTACGATAGAAGCCGCAGATTATATCAGCTATTACAGCGGAACAAGCCAGGGGAACTATACGGCCCATGAACTGGCTCAGGGAGAGGAAGCGTCCGGGGCAGTGCGTTTTTGGTATATGGAAGAATATGCCCGGGAGGGAAAGAATCCGTGGAGAACGGAAGACGGCTACGGCGGCACCCAGCGGCAGGTAACGTTTAAACTTGTTCACACGAAGATACCGCGGACGATCACCTGCAACACAGTAAACGTTACAGAGAATTCCGTAGAATTGTCGGCACAGGTCAGTCAGCTGGCGGACGAATGGGAAGTTATTTATTATGCCATGAGCGAGAATGCAGATGCGGATCCGGACGATCTGAAATTTTCTTTCTTTTCGATGTTTGACGGTCTGTCCCCGGATACGACTTATTATTTTTGGGCGATGGTGAGACAGGATAATCAGACGGGACTTCAGAAGGCTGTCAGCCAGCCGCTGGCAGTGACGACCGGACACGCCCATGTCTGGGATACGGCGTGGAGCAGTGACGAGACGAGCCACTGGCACGAATGTACTACAGGCAGCTGTACGCTCACCGAAAACAGCGAAAAATCCGGTTACGGATTTCATTCCGGAGGTACGGCTACATGTACGGAGCGGGCGGTTTGCGAGATCTGCGATGTCGAATACGGCGAAAAAGACGTAAATAATCATACCGGCTCTGAAGTTTGGAAGACGACGGAAAGCGGACATACAAAAATGTATAGCTGCTGTCAGGCAGTCATTGAAGCTGAGACAGACCATATATGGGAGAATGGCGCGTGTACAGTCTGCGGATATCCGTGCGATCATACGGGAGGTACGGCCACCTGTTCCCAGCTGGCGGTCTGCGAGATTTGCAATAGTCTTTACGGAGACTATGACCCGGATAACCATAAGGCGGAAAATGAATGGCTCCATGAGGACGGAAAGCATTATCACCGATGTGAATATGGCTGCGATACCCATCTGGATGAAGCTGAATGCAGCGGAGGCACAGCTTTCTGCACAAAACGGGCGGTTTGTGAAGTCTGCGGCTCGGAATACGGCGAAAAGGATATGAATAATCATACAGGAACTGTTTCGTGGATAACGACCGGGGCAACGCATACCCGCGTTTATGATTGCTGCGGCACGGTGATCGAGGCTGAAGAAAATCACGTGTGGGAGAACGGCGTATGCGTCGAATGTGGTTTTGTTAAAGAGGCAGAGGAAGTGCCGGAGACGGGAACAAAAGGTCCGGAGGAGACGGAAGGCCCAGAGGAAACGGAAGGGCCAGAGGAGACGAAAGGCCCTGAGCAGACGGAAGGCCCAGAGGAGACGAAAGGCCCTGAGCAGACGGAAGGTCCAGAGGAGACAGAAGGCCCAGAGGAAACGAAAAAACCAGAGGAGACGGAAGAACCTGATGAGACGAAAAAACCTGATGAGACGACAAAGCCGACGGCATCGGGCGGCAGTCAGAACGGTGGCGCTGTGAAGAATACGGACGCTCCGGGAACCGGGGACAGCGTTGATATTCTTCTGGGAAGCGTTATTCTGCTGATGGCAGGCATTGTCATGATCGGCCTTTGCATTTTCCATTGGAAGAGAAAATAGAACAGATTGTAATCAAAGAACGCCCTGTGGGAAGAAACCACAGGGCGTTTTGCCATAAAAATTATTTCAGAAGGGCTTCGCCGACGTTGACAATATCTCCGGCGCCCATTGTGATGAGCAGATCTCCGCAGGCACAGTTGTTTAACAGGAACTGCTCGATTTCTTCGAAGGAAGGAAAGTAATCGGCTTCGGTGCCATATTTTTTGATTTCAGCCAGTAAATCTCTGGAATGAATCTCACCGGTATCGGCTTCTCTCGCCGCATAAATGTCCGCAAGGACCACGTGATCGGCCAGGGAAAGGGCTTTGGCAAAGTCTTTCAGTAAAGCTTTGGTCCGTGTGTAGGTGTGCGGTTGGAAAGCACACCAGATTTTACGGTGCGGATAGTTTTTAGCCGCAGTCAGGGTCGCTTTGATTTCTGTCGGATGATGAGCATAGTCGTCAAGAACAGTGATGCCGTTGACTTCGCCCTTATATTCGAAACGCCGGTCCGTGCCTTTGAATTTCAGCAGGCCGGATTTGATATTGTCCATGGATATTCCGAGTTCTCTGGCGGCGGCGATGGCTGCCAATGAGTTGGAAACATTGTGGAGACCGGTAACATTTAAATCGATATGTTCGGATTTTTCGCCGTCAATGTATAGATCATAGCTTCCGCAGGCATATTCATTAAAAGAAATATTTTTAGCGGTGTAACTGTCACCTGCTTCCAGGCCATAAGTGATGATCTTACATGGGAGCCCTTCGGTGAAATAGTCCAGATCCGGGATTTCACCATTAATGATCAGGACACCGTCTTTATCCAGCTTTTCGGAGAAAAGGCGGAAGGAATGGCGGATATCGTCCAGGTCTTTAAAGAAATCCAGGTGATCCGCATCCACATTCAGGATCAGTTCTATCCGTGGATTAAATTTCAAAAAGCTGTTCGTATATTCACAGGCTTCGGTAATGAAGTTCTGAGAACGGCCCACACGGATATTGCCGTCAATATCTTTCAAAATACCGCCGACGGAAATGGTCGGGTCGCAGGCGCCTTCCAGCATGATCAGAGAGAGCATGGAGGTTGTTGTTGTTTTTCCGTGGGTACCGGATACGGCAATAGAGTTTTTGTAGTTGCTCATGATCTGACCAAGAAGTTCTGCCCGATCCATGTGGGGAATGTTTTTCGCCACAACTGCCTGGAATTCCGGATTATCCGGATGGATGGCGGCGGTGTAGACGACAAGGTCAATGTCGTCGGTAATATTTTCAGCCTTCTGACCATAAATGATCGAAGCCCCATGACTTTCCAGTTTCTCCGTGATCGGAGAAGCTTTCATGTCAGAACCGGTAATTGTAAAGCCGCGTTCCAGAAGAACTTCGGCCAGGCCGCTCATACTGATACCGCCAATGCCCATAAAATGAATTTTTATAGGCTGGTTAAAATCAATTTTATACATATTAAATAGCACTTCCTTATTTTAGTCATATTCCAATATATTATAGCTTGCTTTACTGAAAAAATAAAGGTTCTAAAAACAAAAATAAAGATGCACAAAAAAATGTTTCCAAAATTGTGCAAAAATTACGGCTGTTTGTAAGGGCGTGTCGAAAAAAATCGGAATATTGAACACTTTTTTGGAAGGTACAGGAAAAAAATAGTAAAAAGTGTTCACAATTTAATTTCAAAGTGCTATAATTAAATAATCATACAGAACAACAAGAGGTGATTACGTGGTTAAGAAGGAAATGATAGCCATGCTTCTGGCAGGGGGGCAAGGCAGCAGGTTGGGAGTATTGACGGCACACGTGGCTAAGCCCGCGGTTGCTTTCGGCGGCAAGTATCGTATTATCGATTTTCCGTTGAGCAACTGTATCAATTCAGGTATTGACACGGTCGGAGTATTGACGCAGTATCGTCATTTACGACTGAACACACATATTGGAATTGGTATCCCGTGGGATTTGGACCGGAATTATGGCGGCGTTACGTTGCTGCCTCCATATGAGGGCAGTGAGAATGCAGACTGGTATTCAGGAACAGCGAACGCGATTTTCCAGAATCTGGAATATATTGAAAGTTATAATCCAGAGTATGTATTGATTCTAGGCGGCGACCATATTTATAAGATGGATTATGAAGTTATGCTGGATTTTCACAAATCCAGAAAAGCCGATATTACCATTGCATGTATGCCGGTTCCGTGGGAAGAAGCAAGCCGGTTCGGCGTTGTCGTAGCGGATGAACAGGGACATATCAAAGAATTTGAGGAAAAACCGGAGAAGCCAAGCAGTAATCTGGCGTCGATGGGTATTTACATCTTTAATTGGCCGGTACTTCGGGAAGCACTGCTTAAATTGAAGGATCAGCCGGGCTGTGATTTCGGTATGCATGTTATTCCATATGTGCATGAGAATACACATAATTGTTATGCCTACGAATTTAACGGTTACTGGAAAGACGTAGGAACTTTGGGCTCCTATTGGGAATCCAATATGGAATTGATCGATATCATTCCGGAGTTTAACTTATATGAGGAATTCTGGAAAATTTATACGAATAATGACATGATAACACCTCTGTACTTTGCGGACGGTTCAAAAGTAGACCGGTGTATCGTCGGCGAAGGCTCTGAGATTTATGGTGAAGTTTATAATAGTGTTATTGGATCCGGCGTAGTTATCGATGAAGGCACTGTTGTGCGGGATTCTATTGTTATGAGCGGAACACATATTGGAAAGAATTGTCAGATTGATAAAGGTATCGTCGCTGAAAATGTTGAAATCGGAGACGATGTCATATTTAGTGTGGGAGAATATGCGGAAAGTGCGTTGAATCCAAAGGTATATGCCTTTGATCTGGTGACGGTCGCAGAAAATTCCACCATCCCTTCCGGTGTAAAGATTGGCAAAAATACAGCGATTGTGGGAAAAACAGATGCAGCAGATTATCAGGACGGACTGCTGTCCAGTGGACAAGCTATAGTTAAGGCAGGTGAGATGTGATGAAAGCAGTTGGAATTGTATTAGCAGGAGGCAGCAATAACCGGATGGGTCAGTTATCCAAAAAGAGAGCAGTTGCTGCGATGCCAGTAGCCGGCAGCTATCGGTGCATCGATTTTGTTTTGAGTAATATGAGTAATTCTCATATTCAGAAAGTAGCCGTATTGACCCAGTACAACTCCCGTTCTTTGAATGAACATTTAAACTCTTCAAAATGGTGGGATTTTGGACGTAAACAGGGTGGTTTGTATGTTCTGACTCCGTTTATTACGGAAGAAAACAGCTCTTGGTATATGGGAACAGCAGACTCCATTTATCAGAATCTGGACTTTCTCAGAAGATGCCATGAACCATATGTGATCATTACATCCGGTGACTGTGTTTATAAGATGGATTATGAAAAAATATTAGATTATCATGTTCAGACGAAAGCGGATATCACTGTTGCTGTGAAGGATATGACGGATGCTTCCGAGGATATCCATCGGTTTGGTATCGTACGGATGGCTGAAGACGGCCGTATTACGAATTTTGAAGAAAAACCGCTGATCGCCCAGACGAATACGGTATCTATCGGTGTGTATGTTATCCGCCGCCGCTTACTGATCGAGCTGATCCAGAAAGCACATGAAGAGAACCGGAACGATTTTGTACAGGATATTCTTGTAAGATATAAAGACGTAAAGAAGATTTTCGCATATAAACATGAAGGATACTGGCAGAATATTTCTACTATTGATTCTTACTATCAGACCAATATGGATTTCCTGAAACGGGATGTCA
Organism: uncultured Lachnospiraceae bacterium; assembly: GCA_958426095.1. Taxonomy (GTDB): domain Bacteria; phylum Bacillota; class Clostridia; order Lachnospirales; family Lachnospiraceae; genus Frisingicoccus. The sequence goes on along the minus strand of CATZYB010000014.1, from coordinate 16,394 downwards.
GAGAATATTTCTTCAAAGATTATCCGAATGTTTATTCTAAGATTGAAGATTTGCCTCCGGCCAAATTCAATCCGGGTTCAAAAATCAAAAACGCTTTGATTTCCAGCGGATGTATCGTGAACGGCGAAGTTCAGAATTCCATTCTGTTTAAAAAGGTTTATGTAGGTAATAACTGTGTTATTAAGAATTCGATCATCCTGAATGATGTTTACATCGGTGATAACACTGTGATTGAGAATTGTATCGTTGAGAGCAGAGATACGATTCGGGCAAATTCTTCCTATATAGGTGAAGCCGGAAAAGTCGATATTGTAGTGGAAAAAAGCGATAGATATATTTTATAATCAAGGAGCCTTGGGAGGATTTAACATGCAGATTACAGATGTAAGAGTACGCAAAGTTACAAAAGAAGGAAAAATGAAAGCAGTTGTTTCGATAACTCTGGATAATGAATTTGTCGTTCACGACATTAAAGTCATTGAAGGGGAAAAAGGACTGTTTATAGCTATGCCAAGCCGTAAGGCCGCCGATGGCGAATATCGGGATATTGCTCATCCGATCAATTCTGAGACACGGGAACGTATCCAGAGCATTATTTTAGAAAAATACGAAATAGCAGCTTTGGAAAGCGAAGAAGAAGCGGCGCTCTAAGGGTCAGAATATGGGGCTTAATTGAAGAGGAGAAAATCCGGGAGGATTTTCTCCTTTATTTTTGTGGGTGAAAAATCTTCGGAGAACTTGACAAAACCTTTGATCGGTGTGTATCCTTTTAAAAGCGTGTAAGGAGGGGAAGTTATGTATTTGATCGCAGGTCTGGGGAATCCTTCCAAAACCTATGAAGGCACCCGGCATAATATTGGTTTTACGATGATCGACGCCATTGGGGAGAAATATGGTATTGATGTGACGACAAAAAAGCATAAGGCATTCGTTGGCCGGGGGATCATAGAAGGTATGCGGGTCATTCTTGCAAAACCGCAGACCTATATGAATCTGAGCGGCGAGAGTGTCCGTGAAATTGCTGACTTCTATAAAATCGAGCCGGAAAATATCATTATTATATATGACGATATCAGTCTGGATGTCGGGCAGCTTCGTATACGGAAAAAGGGCAGCGCCGGAGGACATAATGGAATTAAGAATATTATCGCCCATCTGGGAACGCAGGAGTTTCCGCGGATCAAAGTCGGTATTGGAAATAAACCGGAGGGATGGGATCTGGCGGATTATGTCTTATCCAAATACTCGAAGGCGGAGCGAGAAGCCCTTGAAGAAGCTGCCGACGGCGTGATCGGGGCGGTAAAACTGATGCTTATGGATGATATCGAGGCGGCTATGAATCGATATAATGCGAAGAAGAGGGATGCGCGATGAAATTATTCAGAGAGCCATTACTCCAGTTAAGTGAATATGAAGATATCCGAAAGAATCTGGCAGATCATAAGGGTCCGGTCTATGTGGAGGGGTGTGTGGACGCACAGAAAACGCATTGGATGGCCAGCTTTTCAGAAGAGTATCCGTTTAAACTGATCGTGACGCACAGTGAAAAGCGGGTGAAGGATATCTGCGAAGATTACCGTTTTTTTGACCGGAATGTGTATGACTATCCGGCCAGGGATATTATTTTTTACAGTGCAGATGTACATGGCCAGGCGCTGGTTCAAAAGCGGCTGACCGTTATTCAGAAACTGCTTGAACATGAACCGGTGACGGTGGTAACGACGATTGATGGATTGATGGACAGTCTCCTGCCGCCGGAAAAGCTGGCCCAGCAGATCATCCGTTTGAGAGAGGGCGGTGTTTATGACCCGAAGGATTTGGTGAAACGACTGGTCTGTATGGGGTTTGAACGGACCGTACAGGTGGAAGGGCCGGGACAATTTTCGGTTCGCGGCGGTATTTTGGATATCTACAATCTGGCGGATGATTGTCCTTACCGAATTGAGTTTTGGGATGATGAAATTGATACGATTCGAAGCTTTGATGTGGACAGTCAGCGTTCTATTGAACGTCATGAGCAGATTTCCGTTTATCCGGCGGCGGAGATGGTCTTTACGGAAGCGCGTATCCGTAAAGGGCTGGACCGGCTGAAGAAGGATGTGGATAAGGGAATCCGCCTTTTTAAGAAGGAAGGAAAGCCGGAGGAGGCCGGCCGTTTAAAACATCTTTATGAAGAGGTAAAAGAGGCTTTTGACGTATCTTTTGCCGGAGCCAATATGGACAGTCTTATCCGTTATTTTTATGAAGAGACCGTATCCTTTCTGGATTATTTTCCAAAGGAGGAAACTCTGGTGTTTCTGGATGAACCGGCAAGACTCCAGGAAAAAGCCGAAGGTGTTGCCAGAGAATTTGAGGAGAGTATGAAAGGACGTCTGGAAAAGGGATATATTGTTCCGGGCCAGATGGATATTCTCTATTCGGAAAAGGAATTGTTCCATCGGCTGGGAAAACATCGAAGTCTGTTATTGAGTACCCTGGACCAGAAATTCGGTCAGCTTGTACCGATGTATAAATATCATATTGAGGTCCAGTCCATACAGTCCTATCATCGGAACTTTGAATTGCTTGTCAAAGATCTAAAACGGTGGAAGCGGAGCAAATACCGGATGATCCTGGTGGCGAATTCGAGGACCAGGGCAGAGCATCTGGCCAAAGACCTTCAGGATTATGAGCTCCCGGCGGCGGTGACAGAAACGATGGATCGGACAGTGGAGCCGGGGCAGATCGTTGTCTGTTATGGAAATCTTCACAGTGGTGTGGAGTATCCTTTTATAAAATTTGTTATTCTCTCGGAGAGCGATATTTTTGGAGAGATAAAGAAGCGGCGTAAGAAGAAACCGGAGTACAGCGGACAGAAGCTGAACAGCTTTATGGATCTGAATATCGGCGATTATGTGGTTCATGAGAATCACGGTCTTGGCGTTTATAAGGGAATTGAAAAGATCGAAGTCGATAAGGTTGAGAAAGACTATATTAAAATTGAATATTCCGGCGGGGATAATCTGTACATCCTGGCGACCCAGCTCGATATGATCCAGAAGTATGCCGGGGCCGATGCAAAACGGCCGAAGCTCAATAAACTGGGCGGACAGGAATGGAACCGGACAAAAACCAAAGTCCGGGGAGCGGTCAGGGACCTGGCGGAGGATCTGTTAAAGCTTTATGCGGCCCGTCAGTCCCAGGAAGGCTTTGCCTATGGCGCAGATACGATCTGGCAGCGGGAATTTGAGGAAGCTTTTCCATATGAAGAGACGGACGACCAGATTGCTGCTATTGAAGCAACGAAGCGGGATATGGAGAGCAAGCGGATCATGGACCGACTGATCTGCGGCGATGTGGGCTATGGCAAAACAGAGGTGGCCATCCGGGCGGCCTTTAAAGCGGTTCAGGACGGCAAGCAGGTGGCTATTTTAGTGCCGACGACCATCCTGGCTCAACAGCATTATAATACCTTTGTGCAGCGGATGGCGGATTATCCGGTGGTCATTCGGACAATGTCACGATTCCGGACAAAGACTGAACAGGCGGAGACGGTCAGGGAACTGAAAAAAGGTATGGTGGATATTTTGATCGGGACCCATCGTATTTTATCTAAAGATATTGAATTCAAAAACCTGGGGCTTCTAATTGTGGATGAGGAACAGCGGTTTGGCGTCGCCCACAAGGAAAAGATAAAGAAGCTTCGGGAAAATGTGGATGTACTGACATTGTCGGCGACACCGATCCCAAGAACCCTTCATATGAGCCTGATCGGTATCCGGGATATGAGTACATTGAGCGAACCGCCGATGGATCGTATGCCGGTTCAGACTTATGTCATGGAATATAATGAGGAAATGGTCCGGGAGGCTATCGCCCGGGAGATTGGAAGGGGCGGTCAGGTCTATTATGTATTTAACCGGGTCAACGGTATTGTGGAGATGGCTGCAGCGATCCAGAAGCTGGCGCCGGAAGCGGAAGTGGCCTTTGCCCACGGACAGATGAGCGAGCGGGAGCTTGAAAAGGTCATGTATCGTTTTATCAATGGCGAGATCGATGTTCTGGTATCCACGACCATTATTGAAACGGGTCTGGATATTTCCAATGTCAACACAATGATCATCCAAGATGCGGACCGTTTGGGATTATCCCAGCTTTACCAGCTTCGGGGACGGGTCGGGCGCTCTAACCGGACGGCTTATGCTTTTTTGCTTTACCGGAGGAATGTGGTTCTCAGAGAGGTGGCAGAAAAACGTCTGGCGGCTATCCGGGAGTTTACCGAGTTTGGCTCCGGATTTAAAATCGCCATGCGGGATTTGGAGATACGCGGGGCGGGCAATCTTCTCGGCCAGCAGCAGAGCGGTCATATGGAATCGGTCGGTTACGATTTATATTGTAAGATGCTGAATGAGGCTGTGTTAAAACTCAAAGGCGAACAAGTATCGGACAATGACTTTGAGACTGTATTGGATTTGAATGTGGATGCCTATATTCCGGCGACTTATATTAAAAATGAAGTCCAGAAACTGGAGATATATAAGCGGATTGCCAGCATATCCAATGAAGAAGAATACGATGAAATGGTGGATGAGCTGAATGACCGGTTTGGTGATCTGCCGAAATCGGCGCAGAATCTGATGGATATTGCCCTTTTAAAGGCCCAGGCCCACGAAGCATGTATTACCCAGCTTTCCTGCCGCGGCGACGAGACGAAGATCTTTATGTATAATCAGGCCAATGTCTGTGTGGATCGAATTCCGGCATTGATCGAGCATTATGGACGGCGTCTGCGGTTTAAGCCGGGAGAAAATCCATATTTCCTGTTAAATATGCGGAAAGAAGAGCAGCAGGACATTTTAAAATGTGAAAAAAATGTGATAAAAGATATAAAGGGATTGCTTGATAATGTGAAATAATCTATAATGAACAGAGTTACGAATAACATAGATCAGAAGGAGTTCGATTATATGAAAACATTTATGAAACGTATTGTTTCTGCGATTATTGTGGGCGCAATGTCTGCGGCGCTTTTGTCCGGCTGCGGCAGCCAGGGAACGAGCGGCGGTACAAAGGCAGGAGATGCAGCGCTGACCATGGAACAGGGAAGCGTTACTATGGGCGAAGCCAGATTATATGCTTATGTGATGAAGAGCCGGTATGAAGCTTATTATGGCTCATCGATATGGGATATGGAAGTTGAAGACGGTGTGACCTTTGGTGATTCAATGAAGGATGTCATTACAAATCAGCTCGTGCAGATGATCTTCCTGAACAGTCAGGCCGAGGATTATGGCGTATCTCTGGACGATGAAGACAATACGGCTGTTGAAGAATATGTAGAAAATTTCAAGACCAATATTGGTGAGGAAGTTATGACGGAAGAAGGGATCACGGAGGATGATGTCCGTTCCGTTGTACAGAAAAGCACGTTGGCCGGTAAGGTCTATCAGGCCATGCTTGATAAAGAAGAAGTGGAGCTGACCGATGAAGAAAAAGCGGACGCTACCTGCATTAAGGTTCAGCATGTGCTTATCTCCACGACAGAAACAACGAAGAAGGACGACAAAGGAAATAACGTGGATATGACCGATGAGGAAATAGAAGCTTATAAGTCCGAGCAGAAAGCGAAAGCAGAAGAAGCGCTTCAGAGGGCGAAGAACGGTGAGGATTTCCAGGCTCTGGCAGATGAATACAGCAGTGAGAACGCAGGTTTTGAGTTCTCCTTTGATAAAAATGGTTATGATCCTGTAAATATGACATCAATGGTAGAACCGTTCTATACCGCTGCATGGAAGTTAGGCGAGGGCGAGATCAGTGATCTGGTGGAAAGCCAGTATGGTTATCATATTATTAAATGTGTTTCTTTAAATGATGAAGAAGCTACGGCAGCATCCATTGAAAATACTGAAACCACGAAGAAGACAGCGAGTCTTGATGAACGCCTGAATAAATTGATGGATGAAACCGCTTATACGGAGTCTGAAGAGTGGAAGGCTTATGCGTTGTCTTCCGGGGCTTCCGAGGACGAAACTTCCAGTGAGACAGGTGAATCCGGAGAAACTTCCTCTGAGACCACAGCAGAAACAGAGACCAGTTCAGAAACAGAAACCAGTTCAGAATCTGAAACAGCATCAGAATCTGGAAAATAAATAAAAGAGTTATTGAGAATATAAGAAAAGGAAGTATCCCTGACACTGGTCTGGAGAGGCCTGAAGAGATACTTCTTTTTGTTATAGTATTTAATACTGAGGAATTTTGAAAAAGCGGGGGAAAAAGATGTTAGGCGTTTTAGTCAATGTGGGAACGGTATTGATCGGAAGTCTTGTCGGTCTGTTTTTAAAACGGGGGATTCCGGAAAGGGTCACAGAGGCCCTGATGGTCGGCATTGGCCTGTGTACGGTGTTTATTGGCATATCCGGTGCGCTTCAGGGGGAAAATACACTGGTACTGATCTTATCCATGGCGATAGGAACCGTCATCGGAACATTGCTGGATATCGATAAACAGTTGAACCGGCTGGCTGCTTATGTAGAAAAGCGGTTCAAGCAAAAAGATGGTCAGGTGACGGTAGCGGAAGGCTTTGTGACAGCGAGTCTTTTATTCTGCGTTGGCGCCATGACGATCGTTGGTTCGCTTCAGGCAGGGCTTACCGGAGACTGTGAGATGTTATTTACGAAAGCCACATTGGATTTGATCTCATCCTGCGTACTGGCGGCCAGTTTGGGGATCGGTGTTTTATTGGCGGATATTTTCGTTCTGGTATTTCAGGGCGGCATTGTTCTTCTGGCTGGATTTGTGGCGCCATTTCTCACGGATTATGCCATTGCAGAAATGACCTGTGCCGGTTCGGTGCTCATTATTGCTCTGGGGCTGAATCTGATCGGAGTTACAAAGATTAAAGTAGCCAATTATCTGCCGGTTATTTTTATACCTCCGATATTGTGTCTGTTTATGTCGGCATAAACAATGGAAAATGGGGACTTTTATCAATTTTCCTGTGTACAAATAAAAAAATCATGATAGAATAGAACACGTGGAAATGTAGAAACAGAGGAGATTTACGATGGAAAAAGAAACGAAATCAATTAAGATAGCCATAATGGGTGCAGGAACTGTCGGAGGCGGCGTATATAAACTGCTTCAGATGCGTAAAGATGATATGGTTCAGAGAGTCGGTGCCGATATTGAGATTACAAAGATTCTTGTTAAAAGTATCCCTGAAACCCGCAAGGATGTGGACGCTTCCTTGTTGACTGAGAATTTTGAAGATATTATAAATGATGACAGCATTCAGATCGTTGTTGAGGTTATGGGCGGTATTGAGCCGGCGCGTACCTTTATTCTGCGCTGCCTGAATTCAGGAAAGAGCGTCGTATCCGCAAATAAAGACCTGATCGCTGTTCATGGCAGAGAGCTTTTGGATGCGGCTGAGGCCAATAATGTGGATTTTATGTTTGAGGCTTCCTGTGCCGGCGGTATTCCGATCATCCGGCCGTTAAAGCAGTGTCTGAATGCCAATGATATTACCGAGATCATGGGTATTGTCAATGGTACGACAAATTATATCCTGACGAAGATGGATCAGGAAGGTATGGAATTTGACGAAGCTCTTGCCAAGGCGACAGAGCTTGGTTATGCGGAAGCAGATCCGACAGCCGATGTGGAAGGTCTGGATGCGGGACGTAAGATGGCGATCATGGGTTCCATTGGTTTCCATTCCCGGATTACATTCAATGATGTTTATACAGAGGGAATTACCCATATCACTTCGAAAGATATCAAGTATGCCAAAGATATGGGTTGCGTGATCAAACTTCTTGGTATCGCAAGAAATACACCGACCGGTGTGGAAGTGCGTGTTCATCCGACATTGATCAGCAAAGAACACCCGCTGGCATCGGTCAATGACGTGTTTAATGCCGTATTTGTTCACGGGGATGCGGTAGACGATACGATGTTTTACGGACGGGGCGCCGGAGAGATGCCAACAGCCAGCGCTGTTGTAGGCGACGTACTCGAGGTGGCCAGAAATATTATCGGTAACTGTCTCGGAATGTTTGGCTGCACCTGTTATAAAGAGCTGCCGATCAAGCAGATCGGTGATATTGAGAGCAAGTATTTCATGCGTATGATCGTCAGAGACTGTGCCGGAGTTCTTGGCAATGTGGCAAGTATTCTTGGAAATAATCATGTCAGCATTGAAAAGATCATTCAGAAACCGGCCGGCTGCGATACGGCAGAAATTGTTGCGATAACAGATGTTGTTCAGGAAAAGAATTTTAAAGCGGCGATGCAGACACTGAATGATATGTCCTTTGTACAGGAAATCTCATCCATGATTCGAGTATACGCCTAATATAGGGGGTGCCGTGGAGGTGCCCCTTTTTCACTTTATACTTCTATCAGATGAAATTGTCTTTTGAAAGGGGAAAAGATTATGGGAAGGGAGTATGAACGTCTTTTGTCCGTCCTCGAATGTGTGCGGCAGAAAGTGGATTTTCAGCCGAAGATCGGGCTGGTACTGGGTTCCGGCCTTGGTGATTACGGCGAGAGCATTGAACTTAAGTATGTGATGGATTATTCGGAGATTGAGGGGTTTCCGGTATCCACCGTGCCTGGCCATAAAGGCCGTTTCCTGTTCGGCTATGTGGAAGGAGTTCCGGTGGTGGCCATGCAGGGGCGGGTGCACTATTATGAAGGGTATCCGATGGCGGATGTGGTACTCCCAATCCGGCTGATGAAACTGATGGGCGCAGAGATTTTGTTTCTGACCAATGCTTCCGGAGGCGTCAATAAAACCTTTGCGCCGGGGGATCTGATGATGATCAAAGATCAGATTTCTGATTTTGTACCGTCACCGCTTATTGGAGAAAATATTGATGAATTAGGTCCGAGATTTCCGGATATGAGCCATATCTACGATGCAGATCTTCAAAACATTCTCAGGGAGGCGGCAAGGACTCTGGATATTCCCCTGAAAGAAGGGGTTTATATCCAGTTTACGGGTCCAAATTATGAGTCCCCGGCGGAGATCCGGATGAGTTCTGTTCTCGGCGCCGATGCGGTGGGCATGAGTACGGCCTGCGAGGCTGTCGCCGCAAATCATATGGGAATGAAAATATGCGGTATATCCTGTATATCGAATATGGCGGCAGGAATTTCAAAACAGCCTCTGGATCACAAGGAGGTTCAGGAGGCGGCGGATCGGGCGGCGCCTCTATTTAAAAAGCTTGTCACGGAAAGTATCCGACGAATGGGAAATTTATAAAAAGGGTTATGAGGTAAGGTTATGAAGATTATTGTTGCAGGCTGCGGTAAGGTGGGGTATACTCTTGCGGAACAGCTCAGTGAAGAAGGGCATGAAATTACGGTGATCGAGCCGAAGACGGAAAAGGTACAGGCGGCTGTAGATGCACTGGATGTGATTGGCTATATCGGAACAGGTAACAGTTACAAGATACAGAAAGAGGCCGGAGTTGAGGATGCGGATTTATTGATTGCCGTGACCGGACACGACGAAGTCAATCTTCTCAGTTGTCTGATCGCAAAAAAAGCCGGTAACTGCCGGACGATTGCCCGTGTGCGGAATCCGGAATATGTGGATGAAATCGGATTTATTAAAGAAGAACTGGGATTGTCGGTGGCTATCAATCCGGAGCTGGCGACGGCCAGGGATATCGCGCGATTGATTCAGGTGCCGTCGGCGCTGGAAGTGGATACCTTTGCCAAGGGACGGGCATATATGATACGTCTTGAAATCCCGAAAGGTTCTGAGTGGCATCAGCTCCGGGTTATGGATGCGGCCAGCAAATATGGAAATCATTTTCTTGTCTGTATTTTGGAGAGGGGCGATGAAGTAGTCATCCCGAGTGGTAATACAGTGATGATGGAAGGCGACAGGATTTCCATGATCGCTCCGACAGAGGATATGAACCGTCTGTTTAATGTCATTGGTATTCAGGCCCGGCCGATTCGTAATGTTATGATCGCGGGCGGCGGTACGATCGCCTATTATCTGGCTCAGAGACTGCTGAAAGCGAAGGTAAACACAACAATTATCGAGAGTAATCTGCAGCGGTGCAATGAGCTGAGCGAGGAGCTGGATAAGGCCACGATCATCTATGGCGATGCGGCGGACAGCAAACTGCTTTTAGAAGAAGGGCTGGAGCAGATGGATGCCTTTGTGGCCCTGACAAATTTCGACGAAGAAAATATCATGCTTTCCCTTTATGCCCATCAGGTGTCAAAGGCCAAACTGATCACAAAGGTGAATAAAATCGCTTTTGAGGGAATTGTGCGGAGCATTCCGGTGGGAAGTATTATCAGTCCGAAATACCTGACCGCAGAACATATTATCCAGTATGTCCGGGATTTGGAAAACAGTCGGATCAATGAGCGGGACAGCAAGGTGGATATGGTTTACTGGATTGCCGATGGCAAGGCGGAGGCGCTGGAATTTTCTGTGGAGGACCGGTCGAAGGTTACGGATACGCCGCTGATGAACTTAAAGTTAAAATCCAATCTGCTGATATGCAGTATTATGCGTGCTAATAAAGTGATCATACCTTCCGGGCAGGATAAAATTTTATCCGGTGACAGGGTCGTTGTTGTAACGACCGGACGCCATCTGAACCGACTGGAAGATATCTTGGACGGAGCGGTGAAATAGTTATGAATTATGGAAGTATACGATACATAATCGGCTGTATATTGAAGGTGGAAGCCTTTTTAATGGTGCTTCCGATAGTCACGGCAGTTATTTATCAGGAAAGCAGCGGATTTGCTTTTGTTATTATAGCGCTGGTCAGTCTGGCTCTTGGTACGCTGCTGTCTTTAAAAAAGCCGAAAAAAACCACATATTATGCCAAGGAAGGCTATATATCCGTAGCGCTTGGCTGGATTGTCATGAGTATTATAGGCTGTCTTCCATTTGTTATTTCCGGGGAAATCCCATCTTTTGTGGATGCGATGTTCGAGATTATCTCAGGTTTTACAACAACGGGAGCCAGTATATTGCCGGATGTGGAGGCCATGTCTAAATGTATGCTGCTCTGGCGGAGCTTTTCTCACTGGGTTGGCGGCATGGGCGTTCTTGTATTTATTCTTGCCATTCTTCCTTTGGCCGGCGGAGAACATAATTTACAGCTTATGAAAGCGGAGTCCCCGGGACCTTCTGTTTCGAAGCTGGTGCCGAGACTGAGGGAAACAGCGATCATGCTGTACAAGATTTATCTGGGAATGACCGTCGTCATGTTTATTCTTTTGGTTCTCGGACGGATGCCGGTATTTGATGCTCTGTGTATTTCCTTTGGTACGGCAGGTACCGGCGGTTTCGGCATACTGAATACAAGTCTGGGAAGTTACAGTACCTATCTCCAGGCGGTGACAACTATTTTTATGATGCTTTTTGGCGTCAACTTTTCCTTCTATTTTTTAATTCTTTACCGGAAGGCGAAAGAAGCCTTTTCCATGGAAGAGGTCCGTTGGTATTTTGGCATTTATTTTGCCGCTGTCCTGCTGATAACCTTTAACCTGGGCGGTGAAGCCGGAGGGATTTTTGAGCGTTTTCACCATGCGGCTTTTCAGGCCGCGTCAGTGATGACGACAACGGGGTTTTCGACTTTGGATTTTGACCTGTGGCCCTCCTTTTCAAAATGTATATTAGTGATCCTGATGTTTATCGGCGCCTGTGCGGGAAGTACGGGCGGCGGCATTAAGGTTTCCAGGGTCATTATCTACTTAAAGTCTGTAAAACGGGAGATGGGTTCATTAATCCATCCAAGGAGTATTCGGGTGACGAAACTGGAAGGAAAAGCTGTGGATAATACGGTCCTGCGTTCAGCATTTGCTTTTATTTCCGCCTATTTGGTCATTTTTGTGATTTCTCTGCTGATCGTCAGCCTGGACGGCTTTGATTTTGAGACAAACTTCACAGCCGTCGCAGCAACTTTCAATAATATTGGACCTGGCCTTGGCAAAGTGGGACCGGTATCGAATTTCAGCGCATATTCGATTTTATCCAAGGTCGTGCTGTCGTTGGATATGCTCATCGGCCGCTTGGAAATCTTTCCGATTCTGCTGCTGTTTGCGCCGTCCACATGGAAAAAATAATTTAAATGTACTGAGAAAGAGGTGCGAATTCGCAGCCTCTTTCTTTTAGATTGAGGATAATGGTTTCCAGAGCGTCCGGAGTATACAGGGCGCTGCAGTTCATACGAATGACAGAGCCGTTTTCAAGATCCGGATGGCCGCATACGGTGTTGACAATGGCGTCGGCGCCGTAATCTTTCCAGTCCATGGAGTCACAGTCAAAGCCAACGGTGGCATAGCCGCAGTCTGTGGCAGTCTGGATGAGCTGGGAGCTGCAGGAATCGTAGGGCGGACGAAAGAGATACATTTCCACGCCGGTAAGTTCTTTGACTTTTTCGTGAAGAGATATGATTTCCTGGCGGCATTCGCCGATGTCCAGAGCTTTCATATTTTTGTGATTTTCACTGTGATTTCCCAGATCGTGGCCCGAATCTGCTATTCTTTTTAGAAGGTCAGGATGCTGGTCTGCCCAGCTTCCGGTGACAAAAAAGGTGGCATGGATCTCGTATTTATCAAGGATATCCAGTATCCTGGCAGTATTGTCATTGCCGGGCGCTGTTTCAAAAGTCAGAGCAACGGCCGGCTTTTCTGTATTTATGCGGGTAATGGGCTGCTTGTCGGGGTTGGCGGAAGTGGTAATATAGATTTCCGGATGAAGCCATTCATAAAAAAGTGCGCCAAGAAGAAAAAGCGCACATATGATACAACCGGTTTTGAGAAATGTTTTCATGGCAAACTCCGTTTTTTTACAGCTTATGAAAGTGAAAGCAGAGATATGCAGAAGAACTTAAATTTCAGCGAAGTACTATATAAACGGAATAAACCAGGTAGGCAGCCGCACAGGCAAAGCCCATAAAACGTCCCATCTGTCCGCGGATTTTGCAGAAAATATAAATAATAAGGGTCAATACAATTAAGATAAGTATGTCCATAAAAGCGACTGCTTCGGCGGTGATCGGATGGACTGTCCCGGACATACCGAGGATGAACATAATGTTGAATATGTTGGATCCGACCACATTTCCTAGAGCCAGGCCGCTCTCACCCTTTCTGGAAGCGGTGATGGAAGTGACCAGTTCAGGAAGGGAAGTGCCGATGGCGACAATGGTCAGGCCAATGAGCGTTTCGCTCAGACCGAAGGCCGCAGCGACCCGACAGGCGTTATCTACGACCAAATCTCCGCCGATGATGATGGCGGCCAGACCAAGGCCCACATAGATGAGGCTGGTGTGCATTGGAAGGTAATGGTCTGCGCCTTCGATATCAATAGGATTCCGAATGGCGGAGACAACGGTTACCGCCAGATAGGCGGCCATCAGTACAAGCAGGATCAATGCTTCTGCCCGGGAAAGAAAGTTGTCACGGATAAAAAACAGCAGCAGGACAGAGCTTAAAATGGCAATCGGGAAATCCCGTTTCATAATGCTCTGATCGACGATAAAAGGCCGTATGAGGGCGCATATGCCGACAATAAAGACCAGGTTAAACAGATTGGAACCGATAACGTTGCTCAGGGCCAGTTCATTGCTTCCGGCCAGTCCGGCCGTAATACTGACGGCAGCTTCGGGAGCGCTGGTGCCCATAGCGACGATGGTCAGACCGATGACGACCGAAGGTACTTTGAGAAGCTTGGCGATGGCCGAACTGCCTTCTACAAAATAATCAGCGCCCTTGACCAATAGAAAAAAACCGATAATTAATAATACATACATCATCATATTTTAATCCTCTTCAATCACATGAATTTCTAAAAAATCAAATGGAATTTCTTCCACAAAATTATCCTGGATAAAACGGGTTTTATTATGCCGCTTAAATTCTCGTATATTGGCGTCCAGCCAGATCGGCTGCGACAGGTCAAAGATCATACAGGCGTCAGAGACAGCCTGAAAAACCTTCGCTGTCCGGCTCATTTCAGGGTCGTCCAGGGTGATGACGGTGTCTTGTAACAGCCGATTATCTTTAAATATTTTCATCCACATGATAAACATCATTCATAACTCCTACTTCACAACAGAAATATAGCCGAGAGCGGCGCATGAAGCAAGGATTATTTCATGAAAAAATATGTTACAGATAGCATTTCCTGTGCTATAATCATTAAGAAACTATGTGACAGGCCGTCCAGGGGGTGAAATTGTATGGTTGATGGTGATATCCGCAGAGAAAAGCTGCTGGATATTTTAAAAAACAGTTCGGGACCGGTTTCAGGAAGTTCCCTTTCCAAAGCGCTGGGTGTCAGCCGACAGGCTATTGTTCAGGATATAGCCCTGCTGCGGGCCGGTGATTCGGAAATTTTTGCTACTCCGAAGGGATATATTTTATATACGCAGGGACCCGCAAAAAAATACCGCCGTTCCTTTATGGTAAATCATACAAAGGAACAGATCGTGGATGAACTTTCTCTGATCGTCGATAATGGCGGAAGAGTACTGAATGTGATTGTTGCCCATGATGTTTATGGTCAGATCCAGGCGGATCTGATCCTGGAAAACCGGCAGGATGTTATGGCTTTTTATGAGCGCATGGGCTCCAGCAAGGCCGGTCCTCTGCTTCAGATTTCCAACGGCGTCCATATCCATACGGTGGAGGCGGCTTCGGAGCGTATTTTAGATAATATTGAAAGAGATCTGCGGGAGCGGGGGTATTTAGTAACAGAATAGAGGAGATAAAGTATATGAAAGCAATTCAGAAGTTTTTGTCCCATATTTTTATCGATGGATTGAGCGGTATGGGACTGGGACTTTTTTCGACGCTGATCATCGGGACGATCTTAAAACAGATCGGCGATCTGATCGGCGGTGATATCGGGATGTACATATCGACATTTGCCCTGGTGGCCCAGCGACTGACCGGAGCCGGTATCGGCGTGGGCGTCGCTTATAAATTCAGGGAATCTGTCTATGTGACTTTGTCTGCCGGTATGGCCGGGATGATCGGCGCTTATGCGGGCGCTATTTCAGCGGGGACATTGTTTGCGGAAAATGGCGCGCTTGTCCTGTCGGGACCGGGGGAGCCTTTGGGAGCCTTTGTGGCGGCCTATATCGGTATCGAACTTGGCCATCTGGTGGCCGGACGGACGAAAATCGATCTGCTGATCACACCGGCCGTGACGATATTGACCGGCGGCGCTGTGGGGATTATCGTAGGACCGCCGATTTCGAGATTTATGGCCTGGCTTGGCGGTATTATCAACTGGGGGACGGAACAGCAGCCGATCGTTATGGGGATTGTTGTATCTGTAGTCATGGGTATGGTATTGACATTGCCGATCAGCTCGGCGGCCCTTGGTATTATTCTTGGTCTGAACGGGGTGGCGGCCGGAGCGGCAACCATAGGATGCTGCTGTCAGATGGTCGGTTTTGCCGTGACCAGTTATCGGGATAATGGCTTCGGCGGGCTTTTATCCCAGGGACTTGGGACGAGTATGCTGCAGGTGCCAAATATTGTGCGGAGACCCCTTATATGGGTGCCGCCGATCATTGCATCGGCCATTCTCGGACCGATTGCCATTTCACCGCTGTTTCATATGGTGAATAATGCGACGGGTTCCGGTATGGGAACATCCGGGCTGGTAGGACAGATCATGACCTATCAGACGATGACGGCTTCCGAATCGCCGGTGCTGGTTTTGATCAAAATTATGATATTCCATTTCCTGCTTCCTGCAGTGATCTCTATGGGAGTGGCACAGGGAATGCGAAAGATGGGCTATATCCGCAATGGGGATATGAAGCTGGAAGTATAGATGAGAGGGGAGAAATACAAATGAACGACATCATTAATCAATTGGCTCATGGAGGCGCTTTTATTCTGGCGGCCATTGGTTTTCTGATTTTCTTTTTAACACAGATATGGAAGGCGGTTCATGTGGATAAATCCTATGGTGAGAAGCTGCTCTCTGTGAAGCAGCCTCTTAAAGAATGGCTTACCTTGCTTTTTATCATCGCGGTCGGCGTTGTTGTCGTTATCCGGCTTTTGATGGAGAGAAACATGCCGAGTCTGAATATGCCGGAGAGTTATTATTCTGTATTATCGGGAGCGGTCATTCTCATTGTCGGCCTGTTGATCTTCCTGGCTATACGGACGATCAGTCCAACAAAGATTTTCACCAATGGCATTTTGGTACATGATTACGGTTATGTCCCGTGGGAGGATATCCGGTCTGTGGACAAACTGCCGAAGGGCGGATTTCAGGCGCATTTGATCAAACCGAGACAGTTTAAGGGAAAATCATTTCTGATCCGGTATGATGCTTCTCAGGAGGAAGAACTGATTGGCATTATCCAGAAATACATTTGTTAATTTGAGGAGGAGACCATGGG
>CATZYB010000013.1 GCA_958426095.1 uncultured Lachnospiraceae bacterium | reverse complement strand
TGGATGGAGAAGGATTCGAACCTTCGAAGTCGTCGACAACAGATTTACAGTCTGCCCCCTTTGGCCACTCGGGAATCCATCCACAACTGTCCTGACAATATATTAATTTAGCATATGTCTTTCCAAAATGCAAGCATTTTTTTAACGTCTGTATCGCTTTTTTGCTTTTAAAAGCAAGCCGCCGTATCTTTCCATGGAAATGCAAATATAACCATGATCGGTAGAATAAGTCATCGCATTTGTATAATAACCCGACTCATTCGTCCGCATGACTGTTACCATTTCATCATCGCCGCCCACTCCGAGCAGCCAGACCGGAACACGGACTTCTTTATCCTGGTCGTCGTTATTTAAGACGGTTACCATCTGATCATTCCGGTTAAATCTTCCGAAAGCCAGCCATTGATAACCTCCGGCAAGAAAATAATAAGAACCGGTCTTTAAAACCTCATTTTCCTTGTGAATACGAATGATATCCCGATGAAAATCGATCAATGCTTTATTTTCCGAGCCCCACGGATAAGTTCGACGGTTATCCGGATCCGTCCAGCCGCAGACTCCGGCCTCATCGCCGTAATAGACCGTCGGCGCTCCCGGCCAGGTCATCTGCAGAAGTACCGCCTCCCGGAAAATGCCATAATTGATGTTTAAACCGGCTGCTTCTGCACCGGCCGTCCCAATCCGTCCGACCCGATGATTCGTCCGGGTCAAAAACCGGGAATGGTCATGATTGGAAAGTTCATTCATCGCTACATATAACGATTCACTCTGAAAAGCGCTCATATGATAGATCATGGCATCGCGAAAAGCGTCCGCATTACCGTACAGATCCGCCCGATAATCATCGCTGTGCTTCTCCATCCCCGTCAGCATCCAGGTCACCGGTTCCATAAAGGCATCATAATTCATCACCGTATCCCACTCATCCCCCTGAAGCCATGGCGTCGGATCCCCATAATGCTCCGCCAGAATAAGTGCGTCCGGATTAACCTCCTTAACCGCTTTCCGAAAATCTTTCCAGAATCGATGATTAAATTCCGGTGACAGACCAAGATCGGCCGCCACGTCCAGCCGCCATCCGTCGATATTATACGGCGGTGACAGCCATTTTCGGGCAATGCCGAGAATATATTCATAAAGCTCCTTTGAGCCTTCGTAATTTAATTTAGGAAGGGTCTCATGTCCCCACCAGCCGTCATAATCCCCATTATTCGGCCAGTTTTCACTGTGAAATAAAAAGAAATTCCGATACGGGCTGTCTCCGCTGACATAAGCCCCTTTATCATAATCCGGGTTTTTATCATAGATACGTTCTCTGTCCATCCATTTATTGAACGATCCGCAGTGATTAAACACACCGTCCAGAATGATCCGCATACCACGACGATGTATTTCGTGGGTCAGCCGTGCAAATAATTCATTTCCCGCCTCCAGATTCGTCTTATCCGTCACCCTGGAAATGTACTTGGCCGCATGTTCATTGGATGTTTCGCCTTCATTCAGACATTCCCCGGACTCATAAATAATTTTCCCATAATGCGGGTCCACATAATCATAGTCCTGGATATCATACTTATGATTTGACGGCGATACAAAAATCGGATTCAGATAAATGACATCCACTCCAAGATTCTGAAGATAATCCAGTTTGTCCATAACGCCCTGCAGATCTCCGCCGTAGAATCGACAGACATCATAGGCTTCCGGCAGACTGTTCCAATCCTCGACTTTTCTCGTATACTTCTGAATATAAATATACTCTCTGTCCTCCACATCATTGGATGGATCCCCGTTATAAAAACGGTCTACAAAAATCTGATAGAATACCGCCCCCTTTGCCCAATCCGGCGTGTGAAATCCCGGAACCAATTTAAAATCATAGTAATCCTGGTGTTCACAATGGACGCCTCTTTTATTGTAATACAAAGACAATTTTCCTGAGGTCACTTCAAAATAATATTTAAAACCTTCCTCCGGACAGGCGATTTCAACCTGATAGTAATCAAAAAGTCCAACGGATTCCACTCTGGTCATTGGAAAACTATTCATTCCAGCCCACAAATAAACCGCACTTACATTATTTTTGCCCGTGCGAAAACGCATACGCACTTTCCCACCGACCATTTGTACATATTCTGCAGTCCCGTCAGCAAATAAGGCGTCCTTCAAAATAACCGGTTTCACATTTTTTAAATATACATATCTCTTTTCAGCCTGACTGCATGTTTCCTGTTTCATAATAAAATCCATGGCGCCTTCTCCATTCGTTTATATTTACACATATTAATATAATAAACGCAAGTTAAAATCCCGTCAAGACGTCTCGCATCAGGGTATGAAAAAAGGACAGCCACTTCGATCTGCTGTCCTTTTTTCGGAGAAGGTATTTTTTGTTTCTTATGGGGTGTAACAAAAAACTATATAATGTATTGGGGGGGTTTACGATATTTATTATAGCGTCCCATGTAAAATAAATGTTAACAAACATGATTTTTTTTTAAATGTGTTTTTATGCAATATGCAAGGGTTTTTATAGGGTTTTCGTCATTTTATTCACTCTCAAAACAAAAAGGCGAATTATTTTGTATAATTCGCCTTTAACTGTCATTTAATTTTCAGAAACCGTCTCCTCCGCATCAAAGAGAGCCTCAAATTCTTCCCTTCCAATCTTTTCTTTTTCAAGAAGAAGCTGGGCACATTTCTCAAGAACGTCCCTGTTTTCCCGAATAATCTGCCGGGCCTGCTCGTGACATTCATCCACGATCCGTTTAACTTCCTGATCGATCACTGTGGCAATATTTTCGCCATAAGCCTTCGTATGGGCCAAATCCCGGCCAATGAACACCTCGTCATCATCGCCGCCATAGTTGATCAGACCGACGGCATCCGACATACCATACTGGGTAACCATCGCTCTGGCCGTACGGGTTGCTGATTTAATATCCTGGGCAGCTCCAGTCGTAATATCATCAAAAATCAATTCCTCGGCCACGCGTCCGCCAAGGGAAACGATGATATCCTGGATCATCCGGCCCTTTGTATAAAACATCTCATCTTTTTCCGGCAGCGGCATCGTATAGCCTGCAGCTCCCACACCGGTCGGTATAATGGAAACCGAATATACAGGTCCCACATCCGGAAGGACGTGGAATAAAATGGCATGTCCGGCTTCATGGTAAGCCGTGATCCGTTTTTCTTTATCCGAAATAACACGGCTCTTTTTCTCCGCGCCAATGCCGACCTTAACAAAGGCCTGCTGGATATCCGCCTGAACAATATAAGCACGCCGCGCTTTTGCTGCCATAATAGCCGCTTCATTCATCAGATTTTCCAAATCCGCGCCTGTAAATCCGGCCGTGGTCTGAGCGATCTGATCCAAATCCACATCATCGCCCAATGGTTTTCCCTTTGTGTGAACATCCAAAATCTCACGGCGTCCCTTCACATCCGGACGGCCAATGCCGACCTTTCTGTCAAAACGTCCCGGACGCAAGATGGCCGGATCCAAAATATCTACACGGTTTGTTGCCGCCATAACGATGATTCCCTGGTTGACGCCAAAGCCGTCCATTTCCACCAAAAGCTGGTTCAGTGTCTGCTCTCTTTCATCATGGCCGCCGCCCATACCCGTCCCTCGACGGCGGGCTACCGCATCAATCTCATCAATAAACACAATACATGGGGCATGCTTCTTTGCATCCTCAAACAGATCTCGGACACGGGAAGCCCCCACGCCGACAAACATTTCTACAAAGTCTGAACCGGAGATACTAAAGAACGGCACACCTGCTTCACCGGCCACCGCTTTGGCCAGAAGGGTCTTACCTGTTCCCGGAGGTCCCACAAGAATAACACCCTTTGGAATGCGGGCGCCGAGCTCCGTATATCTCTTTGGATTTCTGAGGAAATCCACGACCTCCTGCAGCTCTTCCTTTTCCTCTTCAAGGCCTGCGACCTTCTTGAAAGTCGTCTCCTTGGCTGTCTCATCCGACATTTTTGCACGGCTCTTTCCAAAATTCATCATCTTGGAATTTGAACCGCCCTGCTGACTATTGATAAATGAAAATAAGAATACCAGGAATAATGCGCCCAAAAGCAGCGCAGTCCCATTTTTCTCAATCCACGAATCTCTCTTTGCATCTGTCACAAACCAGTTATCCAGATCATATTCAACAAGCAGAGACTTTACTTCATCAACATCCGTCACATAACACCGCAGCACTGTACCGTCATTCCACTCGACCTCTACAGCTCCCGTCGGCACTTCACCATTTGGAATAATCACAATCTCTTTAATAGAATCTGCCCGGTTCTGTATATCCGCCAGAAACTGGGGATAGGTGTAACTGCCGGCCCGGTCCAGGAGCATTCCATCATAGAGCAGTACCGCCGCCACGACAATCACCAGAATGATCGGCCAGATGCCCAATCCTCTTTTTCTATTCAACTGACAACCTCCTATTCATCAAATACGACAGATCCGATAAAAGGCAGATTACGGTATTTCTGATCATAATCCAGACCATAACCTACGACAAATTCGTCTGGAATCACGAAGCCGGTATAGTCCACATGGACATCTGCCACACGGCGGTCCGGTTTGTCAAGAAGTGTACAGATACGAATGTTTTTCGGCTGTCTCTTATATAAAATCTCCACCAAATAGTGGAGTGTATTTCCTGAATCAATAATATCTTCCACGATTAATACGTTTTTGCCTTCCAAAGGCTCATCCAGATCCTTGATGATCTTTACAGCGCCGGATGAAACCGTTCCGCTTCCATAACTTGATACGGAAAGGAAATCCATGGATACCGGTACGGAAATCCGTTTTGCGAGTTCGCACATGAAAAATACGCCGCCCTTCAGTACACAAATCAGGTGTACGCTTTCTCCGGCATAATCCTTACTGATCTGCTCACCCAGTTCTTGAATCCGGGTATCGACTTCGCCCTCTGTCAATAAGACTTTGATCTTGTCTTCCATTGCTCTTTTCTCCTTTTATCTTTGCGACCAGCACCCGTTTTGTGGCGGCTGTCACTTTATAGTTATCGCTGATCCGATGTCCCATGATCCAGAGAATATGACTGCCATCGGCCAGTAAAAGTATCTTTTCCCGCTCCTCGCGGGGTATCTTTTCATCGATCATCCAGCGTTTTAAAAGCTTTCTGTGTCCCTGACCATCCAATGTGATAAAATCCCCATTTTCCCTGGTCCGCACTGCCAGACTATTTTTTATTTTATCATAATCAAACCATTTCGTATACCGATTTATGGGAATTTCTTCATTTTTAAAAGACTCTTTTATAGATAGTTCAACGTTGATCCCCGGCCCGGGGAGAGTATAATTCCCCGGAACCTTCACGTCAATACATATCCCCGAAGATATTCCCTTTTCGCCGGGCATTTCCCTTTTTATGGAAATCCCCTCATATGTCCGGACAGCCTGGAGCTGATAAGGCAGATGACAGCGGCGGCCCACATTTTTATCCAAAAGCCCCCGTATCATTTCCACATGTTCCCTGTCCACATCTTTTAGCTTCCCGGCAGCCACACCAATGGCCCGTCGTATGACCTCTCTCTGTATGACCACATCCAGTCCCCTGAAAGATTCGCCGTGTATGGCACAAATGGGATTTTTTCCCACCGATACACATTGATCGAAGGCGGCCTCTCCCTGCCGATCCAGATAGTCGGATATATCTTTGATGAGTCCTGCCATTTCCTGTATATGTTGCCCCGCAGCCGGATTTATATTCTCCTCAATGTACGGCAGGACATGATTTCGTATTTTATTCCTTGTGTAAGCATCCGTCAAGTTCGTTTCATCGGTCCGCCACAAAATTCCCTTTTCCTGAAGATATTTCTCAATTTCTTCCCGACCGACGCATAAAAGCGGTCTTATGATCACATCCCGCACCGGCGGGATTCCCGCTAATCCCTTCAGGCCTGTCCCCCGGAACAGATTGAACAATACCGTTTCGCAGGCATCCTCCCGTTGGTGAGCTACTGCGATCCGATGTCCGGAAACCTCCTTACGGACTTTCTCGAAGCATTGGTATCTGTAGAAACGTCCCGCCTCTTCCTGAGACATTCCTTCCTTCTGAGCAAAACGCTTCAAATCCACATGGAAACTATAACATGGAATGCTCTGTTCCCTGCACACGTTTTCCACATAAGACTGGTCTGCATCCGCTGCCTGTCCACGAATTCCGTGATTGACATGGACGACCACCAGGGAAAAATGAAAATATTCAGCTAATTCGGACAATACAGAAAGCAATCCCATAGAATCCGCTCCGCCGGAAACACCGACAACAATTTTCTGACCGTCTTCCACCATGTGCTGTTCCTGCATATATTCACTGACTTTCTGAACCAGATTATTCATTCCCAACGCTCCTTTTCTATATTCAATCGATAAACCATCATAACACAGCCGCTGATTTCTTACAAACTGTACACACAAGGACGGTCATATCGTCCTGCTGCACTTCGCCCGGCCGGTCCAGGGCTTCATTTAAAATCTCTGACGCCATGGCATTCGGATTCGTCAGATCCATCTCCGAAAGCAGATCACATATCGCCTCATTACCATGGCTGAAACGATTGACCACGCCGTCGGTCATCATGACGATGATGTCTCCATCAAACAAATTTCTGCAAAATCCTTCACAGTCCATCTCCGGAAATACCCCCATCGGCAGGGAACCGGAGGTCACACACTCGACCTTTTTTCCCCGTTTAATAAACGTGGAAGACGCTCCAACTTTTATAAATTCACAAATCCCGCTGTAAAGGTCGATCACACTCAAATCCATCGAAGAAAACAACTGCCTGTCCCCATGAAACATCATCACGGAATTGATCATCCGAAGCGCCGACCGGCGCGCAAATCCCGTATCCACCATCTGTTCCAGGAGATTGATCATTAACTCACTCTCTTCTTTTGCCTTTTCACCGCTTCCCATACCGTCGGACAGAGACATGAGAACCTGTCCTGAATCCAGGTATATGAAAGCATAGCTGTCTCCGCTGACCGGTTCACCCGCTTTCGGCCGTCGGGCCACTCCCTGGATCAGCCGATACTTTGTATCCTCCGCCAATTCAAAAACCGCATATTTCTTTCCAACGACTTCCGGGCCATCCTTTTCAGGAATAAACCGCTGTTCCGCCGCCTCGCTGACAAGCTCTGCCAATTCCTTCACTGTCATACAGCGGCCCCGGCGCACCCTGGCGATCATATAAATTTTCTGCCGTCTCCCATGGCTTCCCTCGTCGGTCACCGATATCTTTTTTATTTTCAAACGCTTTTTTTCCAGCCTGCGAATCAACACATCGGAAAGCTTTCTGGAACTTTCTTTTCGCTCGGACAATTCCAATGAAAGGTCGTCCATAATTTCCGCGATCTCACCCATCTGTCCCGCAAAGGCCAGACGGTTTTCATTCAGTCGGTTCTGCCATCTCAAATTCATATTGGCCATCTGCATGACCCGGTTCGTCTCCTTCAGGAAACTATCTATATTTATACATCGGCGCCGAAAACTGGCCGGCACTTGTTTTCGGTCAACTTGTCCGTTTTCCGAAAATATATGAAGCAGATCATAAGCCGAATGACATGTATCATAATATTCCTTTTCCCAACAATGTTCCCGGCGGCCACAGGCGGCACACATATTTTCCGTCACCTCTGAAAATGCCTGCGCCACTTCGCCCTCGGATAGACCTTCCTTTTCAGGAATCTCATTAGTCAGCATATGCGAGAGCTTCCGAAAAGATGACGCCATATCTCCCAGTCGGCACCGAATAAAATTTTCTTCATTTTCCTTCGGCGCAATCTCTTCTTCCCGGCCGTTCTCTCTGAGAAAAACTTTCATAATGGAATAGAAAAGGGCAAATCCCACCGCTCCAAAGACCGCCTCAATAATTCCAAATCGGAGTAACCGACCCGCAGTCTCCAATGAAACGCCTTCCCGGGCCAGTCCATAACCCACATCCGCAGATAAAATTAAAAGACTTAACATCAGTAGCATTTCCTGCTGGCTGACCCAAGCCTTTTTCCATTCCAGTATATAAGTTATGAGCATGATTCCAATAAGTATTCCTAAATATTTTAACAGCATCGTCTGCGGAATCCCCGCCGCCATACCGATCAGCGATATCACAGGCAGCAGATTACGATGCTCCGGCCACATATACGCTGCTGCAAAATAAGCAATCCCCAGCGGATTCATGATTCCGGACACGGAATGCTGCAAAAATCCGCTCAGCAGTATGACCATCCATTGACGAATATGGATTCGTTTCATTTATATCCCTCCCACAAATGCCTACCTTTAGACAATAACATCCTATGTTTCGGGGACATGCTTATTGCTCACAATCCATCGACATTTGCCGCAGATCTGCCTCATACTGCAGGGTGCGTACACTCCTCTGCCATGCTCACTCGCCGCTTTTTTTAAAAACAATATCATCCGAACCGGCGAGTCCAAGTTTCTCCCGGGCCAGTTCTTTATAATACTCATCCGAATTCATATAGGCTTCTTTATTTTCCAGAGCCGCCTTTACCTCGTTCTGTTCTTCAATCTGCTCCTGAAGTTCTTCTACTGAAGCTCTGTATCCATTTAATTTTTCATTGAGTTTCACACTGTTATACATAAGAACAACGCAAAGAATAAGAACAACGCAGGCGATCACAGCCATGCCTCCCCGGTTGCGCCGCCGCGCTCTGCGCTTTGCTGTTTTATTTGCCATATATTTTCACCTAAATCTTTATAAAATAATTTTATACGTTTTACATTTTACCTGTTTCCACCAATTTTTTCAATGGTTATTCTCCGAATTCTGCCGGAATTTCCATAAAAGAGACAAAATCTTTGAAAACAGGCGAAAAAAAGGCTTCAAAATCCGGCAAATAATGGCCCTGTAGACAGGGCTGATGGTTTTGAGATAAAAAATGCTGCCGGCCAGCAGACCGACAATGGTAAAACTCCGGATTTCTCCCCGGTTATAGGTGAATAAAAGATAGAATAAAACGACCGTCATGGCCGTCCAGTATAGAATATCTTCTGTATTGATCCAGAAAATAGAATGCCGGACAAGCTGACGGAAAATCCTTAAAGCATCATAGATCAGGCATATGCCAATTCCCCAGAAAAAAGCCAGAAAGAAAAAGTAAAACTGGCTTTGAACCTCCGCACTCATCGGCTATCGAAAAAGCCGTCCCAGACCCTTTTCAGGATTCTTAGGAAGCTTTTGACTGTTTGAATAGATCAGGCTGTCTACATGACCGTCGATATTCACCTCGCCCTTTTCCAAAGTCAGGTGGTTTACATGAAGATCCTCGCCCCGGATCATCAACAGCCCCTCTTCCGTATCCATAACGATTTCATTGGTATCAAAAGAAATAACATCCAGCACACCGGTCATCTGTGCGCTGCTCCGGTTGAACAGGGTCAATTTGTGGTTCTTTCCACCGATTCTTTCATCCATAAAAAAACCTCCCCACACACTCAGATTACTTTAAGTTAATCTAAATATATGGAAAGGCTCTCCCTAATATTCTCACAAATACCTGAACAGCTCTTTCGCTTCTTCCTTACGCACCGTCTCGGCCACATTCAGAACTTCCACCTTCACTGTACGGGTCCCAAATCCGATTTCGATAATATCTCCCGCTTTTACAGCAGCCCCTGCTTTGGCAGGTTTGCCATTTACAGACACACGGCCTGCATCGCAGGCTTCATTTGCCACCGTCCGTCGTTTGATCAAACGAGATACCTTTAAAAATTTATCTAACCGCATTCGATTATTTATTATTTACCAGATCTTTTAAAGCTTTGCCTGCTTTGAATTTCGGAGCTTTGGAAGCTTCGATCTTCATAGTTTCGCCAGTCTGTGGGTTTCTTCCTTCTCTGGCCGGTCTTTCACTGACTTCAAAAGTTCCGAAACCAACCATCTGAACTTTTTCACCTTTTTTCAGTTCTTCGCCTACAATATCTACAAAAGCTTTTAAAGCTTTTTCAGCATCTTTCTTGGATAAGTCTGCCTGTTCTGCCATAGCTGCAATCAATTCTGTTTTGTTCATTCTAATACTCCTCCTTGAATTCTTTTACCTTAAACATCACTGCTATTCAAATGTTTAATTTCACTCCATAATTCATCCATCTCTCCGATGGTCATATTTTTGAGATCCATCCCCCGTGTTTCGGCACTTCTCTCAATATATTCAAATCTATTTATAAACTTTTCCGTTGCATTTGTCAAGGCATTTTCAGCATTTACATCTAAAAAGCGGGACAAATTCACTGCCGAAAACATTAAATCCCCAAATTCCTCAAAAACAGCCTCGGGAGAGCCTTTTTCTGCGGCTTCCAATACTTCCTGAAGCTCTTCTTCTACTTTTTCCGCCGTTTGACGGTAATTCTCAAAATCAAAGCCGACCTTTGCCGCCTTTTTCTGAACCTTTGCGGCACGGATATTCGCCGGCAACGCTTTGGCTACCCGCTTCATGCCTGCGGTAATCGTATCTTCATGTTTTTCCTGCCGCTTAATCTCCTCCCAGTTTTTCAGCACCTCTTCCGGCGTGTCGGCGCTGGCTGTGCCAAAAACATGAGGATGCCGCCGAATCATTTTTTCTGAGATTCCCCGAATGACATCCGCCATCGTGAACCTTCCTTCTTCTTCGGCAATCCTGGCATGCATGACCACCTGCATAAGGACATCGCCCAGCTCCTCACACAGATTGCTGTCATCCCCCGTGGCCTGGTAGGTATCAATGCCATCCACGACCTCATAAGCTTCCTCGATCATGCCGTCTCTGAGACTTGCGTGGGTTTGAACCTGATCCCATGGACAGCCGTCCTTTGCCCTCAAACGGGCAATAATACGTTCAAAATCCTCAAATGAATACTCCGTTTTATTTTCCATCTTTCATCTACTCCTTTGCACAAACCAAAACCTGGGGCCATATCATTTTTATGGGTCTGTTTCGTTTATTCTACCCTGCGGCACTATCCCTGTCAAATCTTTTCAATTTCTCAGGCTGTTCATCCGGCATTTCTCCGAACTTTTGGCAGCCAACGCCAATGGCTGGTAAGTTGCCCTTCCCCCGGTTTTATGATATAATTTGGGCACTTAACATAATGTATTTAACGCATATTCACAATAAGGGGGTTATTATTATGAATGACAAAACTCTTTATCTGGAATGTTACTCCGGCATCAGCGGTGACATGACCGTCGCCGCCCTGATCGATCTTGGCGTTGACCATTCCTATCTTTTAAATGCTTTAAACAGTCTGAATCTGGACGGATATCAGGTAAAAATATCCCGGGTCAATAAATCCGGTATTGATGCCTGCGACTTTGACGTCATTCTGGACAAGGCCCACGAAAATCATGACCACGACATGGAATACCTCCACGGAAGCGGTCACCATGAACATTCGCACGGGCATGATAAACACAGTCATGAGCATCATCATGAACATCATCATGAACACCGGAATCTGGAAAGCATTCAGGCGATCATCAACAGCGGAAACATCAGCCGCCGGGCGAAAGTCATCGCTTTAAAGATCTTTCAGGTCATTGCGGAAGCAGAGGCTAAAGCCCATAATAAACCTCTGAATGAGGTACATTTTCATGAGGTTGGCGCTGTAGATTCCATCGTTGATATCGTAGCTCTTGCCGTCTGCATAGACGCTTTAAATATTCAAAATGTCATTGTTTCTGAACTGTATGAAGGCCAGGGAACTGTCCGCTGCCAGCATGGTATCCTTCCGATTCCGGTGCCGGCCGTTGCCAATATTGTTTCCGCTTATGGGCTTCCGATGCACATTATGAACATCCAGGGTGAATTTGTCACTCCAACCGGAGCCGCCATTGCCGCTGCTCTCCGTAACGAACCTAAACTTCCTGAACATTTCCGGGTATTAAAAACCGGTATCGGCGCCGGAAAACGGGAGTATGAAAAAGCCAGCATTCTTCGGGCCATGCTTATTGAAGATTTGGACAAAAAATCGGCTTCTGAAACACCTGTTTCAGAAAAGGTTTCCGCTTCCGAAAGTTTTGAAATTGCCCTGAACACAGAGAAGCGTCCGGCCCCGGTAAAACCAAAGGAACGGGAACTTGGTTCTGCAAAACGGGAAGTGGATCTGGAACCGATCTGGAAAATAGAAACCAATCTGGACGACTGTACCGGCGAAGCTATGGCCTTTGCTTGTAATCAATTATTTGAAGCAGGTGCACAGGATTGTTATACAACGCCAATATATATGAAGAAAAACCGACCGGCCACCATGCTGACAGTCCTCTGCCGTGAATCACTCATTCCAAAAATGGAAGATATTATCTTTACTCATACCACGACTATTGGATTGCGTAAATATCCGGTGGAACGGACCATTCTCCCAAGAGAAGTTCGTACTGTGGATACTCCATGGGGTAAAGCTCATGTAAAGTACACCACCTGGAAGGGGCACATTTACGCTTATCCGGAAAATGATGACGTGGCCGCCATCGCAGAGAAAAATCAGCTTGCCTTCCCTGAAGTCTATGCCATGATCAAGGCCCTTGCTTACGACCTGTACGGCGGCTATTCCAACGCCATAACAGACCGGAAGGCTATCGACTCTAAAAAAGCTCTGCCCGAAGGAAAAAAGAAATGAAATCTTTAATTGATTATTTTATTCCCCATACAAATGAGGGCATCTGTCTGGCCTTCTCCGGCGGTGTGGACAGCAGCCTCCTTCTGGCTGCTGCCTGCCGGGCCGTCAAAGAATCCGGTTCCGATAAACCGGTACTGGCTGTGACCTTTGAGACCCGGCTCCACCCTCACGGTGACACCGCCGAGGCTGAGGCCCTCGCCCGGTCTCTCGGCGCCAGACATCAGGTGATCGAAGTCGATGAATTCTCCGACAGCCGTATTTTATCCAATCCAAAGAACCGCTGTTATCTGTGCAAATCCCTGCTCTTCCGGTCTCTCATTCAGGCTGGAAAAGATGCCGGATACACATTTTTTTGTGAGGGTTCCAACGTAGACGATACCCAGGTTTACCGTCCGGGCCTCCAGGCTGTCCGTGAAGCCGGAGTTCACAGTCCGCTGATCGACTGCCATCTGACCAAAGCAGAAATTCGCCTTTTGGCCGCTGAAGCCGGACTTGCCACAGCCAGTAAACCTTCAACTCCGTGCATGGCCACCCGCCTTCCTTACGATACGCCCTTTGACTATGCTCTGCTTGATAGAATACATCAGGGAGAATCCTGGCTCCGCAGCCTTGGCTTTTATAATGTAAGACTTCGTTTTCACCAGCCAATCCTTCGGATTGAAATTGACAAGGCCGATTTTAACCGCTTCATGGACCAGCATGAAGCCATCACAAAAGCTATGAAGGATTTGGGATTTGTTTACATTACACTTGACCTGGAAGGCTTCCGTTCCGGAAGCATGGATTTATAAATTTAAGTATATTTCCTTTTTAAAAGCATATACTAACGAAAGATTATAAATAAAACAGGAGGATTATATAATGAAACAAACATATCCCTTTGATGTGATGCCTCTGCCTTATGATTATGATGCCCTTGAGCCCTATATGGACGCAGAGACACTCCATTATCATCATGACAAGCACTTAAAGGCTTACGTTGATAATCTGAATAATATTTTGAAGGATTATCCTCAATTCCAGAGCTGGACGCTGGAAGATTTACTCACAAATCTGGACGATCTGCCGGAAGATATCCGACAGGCAGTCATGAACAATGCAGGCGGCGTTTATAATCATCAGATGTTTTTCCGTCTGCTTCATCCGCCGGTGAATGAAAATCCGATGGAACCTTATCTTGTAAAGGCTTTTGGTTCTTATGAGAAATTTGTGGAACTTATGAGCGAAAATGCCATGGGCCAATTTGGCTCCGGCTACGCCTGGCTCACCATCAACCCGGACAAGAAGCTGGAAGTTGCGAAAACGCCAAACCAGAATAATCCGATTTCCAACGGCTATATTCCTATTCTTAATGTAGATGTCTGGGAGCATGCCTATTATCTGAAATATAAAAATCTGAGAAAAGATTATGTGACTAACTGGTTTCATTTGATCAACTGGCCGGAAGTATATAAGGACGCAAAAAAATATCTCGAAGTATAAATGCCCATGCGATATACTTGAACAGGCAAAAAAACGCGGCAGATTTCGGTCCCGGAGACTATATAAAGTCGTTTCCGGAGACACGTCCCTCTGCCGCGATATTTTTGTAATCTTTCTCACTTACCCAAATCCTGAAGACTCCGGAGCAATTCCAGATCTAATTCCTGAACCCGGATATTGGATGTAATCGGTTCCTCGCCCGGTCGGGTCACAGTGATCTCAATGACCGTTCCGGCATCAATGCCCCGTGAATAGACCGTGCTTAAAAAAGCCGTAAATTTGGGATGATTTTCCGCAAATTTATTTTTTGCATTCATAATTTTCATAATCGCTGATGGATTCATCTGCTCTTTACCCCCAAAGGTTTTCCGGATATACACCGTCAGCAATGAGCTTTTTAAATGAGGTTACGACACTCTCTTTATCTTCTTTGTAGGTTACGCCAAACCACTTGTCCTTTGTTTCAAGCACCTTGACGGAAGCCTTTCCGCTTTTAATTAACTTATCTACAATTGTCGGAAGTAAGTATTCCCGTTTAACTTCGCCTTCCGGAATCTCCGAAAGAAAATCTGTAAATCCCGATTCCAATTCATTCAGGAAATTCGGCGTGAAGCCCCACATATTCATGGATACATGCTGATCCGGTGTGATGACCATATCGGAACCATTATCCTCATGGGCAATTGTGCCTTCCGGTGTCATCACAATTCCGCCGGTTTCCACGACCTCCGTCAGATACTCGTTCTCATCGACCACGCAGACACCCCGGGTTACTGCGCCATTATCGCTCAATGTATTCTTGAGGATAAATCCGGCCATACACATGTCGTATTCCTTACCTGTCGTACCTTCGCTGACCAGATAGTCATGAACCTTCTTAAATGCTTCTTTGCCATAGTAATCATCTGCATTAATAACTGCAAACGGTTCATTGACAACCCCTTTACAGCAAAGAACGGCCTGACCCGTTCCCCATGGTTTTTTACGGTCGGCTGGAGCTGTAAATCCATCCGGCAGATCATCCAGCGCCTGGAAAACATAATCCACATCGATCACTTTTTCAATTCTCTGACCAATGATCTCACGAAAATCCTCTTCAATGTCTTTTCTCAAAATAAATACAACTTTATTAAAACCGGCCGCCTTAGCATCGTAAATAGAATAATCCATAATGATTTCACCGTTTGGCCCCATCGGCTCCAACTGCTTAATACCTCCGCCGAAACGACTGCCAATACCGGCAGCCATGATCACTAATGTCGTATTTTTCATCATATAATCCTCCTATAATACCGAAAAGCCCTTTGCAGCAATGCACATCTCAACTTCCATCACGTCATCTGCGGAAACCACCATGATCGGTTTCCCTGAATCCCGGTTAAATGATAAATAAATATAATCTACATTAATATTACTATCATCCAGAGCAAGCAGCAGACGATTCAAATTACCAACCTCATCCTCAACCTCAACCCCAAGCACATCCGTCAGTCGGCACAGATATC
Organism: uncultured Lachnospiraceae bacterium; assembly: GCA_958426095.1. Classification (GTDB taxonomy): domain Bacteria; phylum Bacillota; class Clostridia; order Lachnospirales; family Lachnospiraceae; genus Frisingicoccus. The sequence goes on along the minus strand of CATZYB010000013.1, from coordinate 8,229 downwards.
CGGCCTGGCCTAACGCCTGTACGGTTTTCTCCGGGTCAGACACGATCATACGGATAATCCCGTACTCCGCACTGTCATTGGTTACGGACCCAAGAATGTTAATATTTTCCTGCAGTAATACCGCTGTGATTTTCTGCATAGTACCTTTTCTATTTTCAGCATATATTGAAACCTGTTTCAGCATATATGGTTCCTCCCAATTGCTTAGTATGTTTTCTTCATTTTATCTTTTTTCCCGGACATTGTCAACACCAGCTCAAAAGACAGCAGCCGCAAAGTCTGTTTTTAAGACTCCGGGCTGCTGCGCTTTTATATTTTTATTCTTCGGCATATGCCGCTCTTTTTTCTTTATAATGATGGGCTTCTTCCAGCATCATATCTTTGACCTTCATCAAACGGATCTGAGTGGAACGTTCATTTTCATCCAGTTTCATGGAAATATATTTGATGTTTGCCTGGGCCTGCGGAATGATCACATGCTCCAGGGCGTTTACACGACGGCGGGTCTTTTCAATCTCCGCTGCCATGAGCTGGCAGGCTTTTTCCGTCTCCGCCAGTTTCAGCATATCCGGCAGAATATCTGCCAGAGATTTCACAGCGTCATCCAGATCACTGGACGTAAAAGCAAAACCATAAGAATAAATGTCATTTTCATCCGCCGTCCGCGTTTTATAATTGAACACCGGAATATCCACACTCATAACATTTTTCTTATCTGTTTCCAGATATACTCCCTGCTTCGGCGCCATCAGCGCTGTGTGAAGCGTCTCCTCCGACATGCCGGCCTTCGCAACGACAAAGTTTTTATTTGCCGCCTGAATGCCCGCTTCTACCTTCTGGCGCAAAGCCATATTTTCCCGAACCAAATCCAGAAACTGCCGCATCAATTCATCTCGTTTATCCTTCAGAAGCTTATGACCCTTCGTAGCCGTCGCCAGCTTTTTCTTCTGTTTGGTCAGCTCCATCCGGGTTGGGTTCACCTGTGTCGATGCCAAGTGCAATCACCTCTTCCTGTTCCGGACTTACTATTTGCCATAATACATATCCAGATATTCATCATCAATACGTTTCAGCTCGCTTCTCGGCAGAATCGACAAAAGCTTCCAGCCGATCGTCAGGGTTTCCTCAATATCCCGGTCCGTATTAAAGCCCTGGGATACATATTCCTTCTCAAACTCCTCCGCAAACTTCGCATAAATCAAATCAATGTCTGAAAGAGCCGCTTCACCGAGAATCGTCATCAGTTCTTTGGCGTCTTTACCACGGGAATAAGCTGCAAACAACTGATTCAGTGTATTCGAATGGTCGGCACGGGTTTTTCCCTCACCGATACCCTTATCCTTCAGACGTGACAGCGATGGAAGCACGTCGATCGGCGGATTGATACCTTTTCGATAAAGCTCACGGCTCAAAATAATCTGCCCTTCGGTAATATACCCGGTCAGGTCAGGGATCGGATGGGTCTTATCATCCTCCGGCATGGTCAGAATCGGGATCATCGTGATAGAACCTTTTTTGCCGTTCTGACGTCCGGCACGTTCATACAAGCCGGCAAGGTCCGTATACATATAACCCGGATAACCGCGGCGTCCCGGAACTTCCTTACGGGCTGCGGAAATCTCACGCAGCGCATCGGCGTAATTGGTAATATCGGTCAATATAACCAAAACGTGCATGTCTTTTTCAAAGGCCAGATACTCGGCGGCTGTCAGCGCCATACGCGGCGTGGCAATACGCTCTACAGCCGGGTCATTGGCTAGATTGATGAACAAAACCGTACGGTCAATAGCTCCTGTCTCCTTGAAACTGTCTACGAAGAAATTGGATTCCTCGAAAGTAATACCCATGGCTGCAAATACAACGGCGAATTTTTCATCCTTGCCGCGAACTTTAGCCTGACGTGCAATCTGAGCCGCCAGCTGAGCATGAGGCAGACCGGAGGCCGAGAAAATCGGCAGCTTCTGGCCACGTACCAGTGTATTCAGACCATCGATGGCGGATACGCCCGTCTGGATAAACTCATTCGGATAACTTCTGGCCGCCGGATTCATCGGCAGACCATTGATATCCAGACGTTTGTCCGGTAAAATCTCCGGGCCTCCATCCGTCGGACGGCCCATACCGTCGAATACACGGCCGAGCATATCCCCGGATGCTCCGAATTCCATACTTCTTCCAAGGAATCGCACTTTGCTGTTGGAAAGATTGATACCGGTAGAGCTTTCGAAAAGCTGTACCATTGCATCCGTTCCATTAACTTCCAGAACCTTACACCGGCGGATTTCACCATTGGACAGCTCAATTTCGCCCAGTTCATTATACGTAACGCCTTCCACACCCTGCACAAGCATCAGCGGTCCGGCTACTTCTTGTATTGTTCGATATTCTTTTGGCATTTAGAAGTCCTCCCTTCCGCATACATCTTTAATCTGTGCTTCCAGAGTATCCATTACTTTTTCGTACTCTTCATCCAGTTTTTCTTCTATGATATATTTATAACGTCCGATCTGTTCACGAACCGGCATATTGATCAATCCCTGAACATTTGCTCCGTTTTTCAGCGCTTCCATGGACTTCTCATAATATGCAAGCACCAGTTTCATCATAAGAAGCTGTTTTTTCAATGATGTATAAGTATCTACATCATGGAAAGAGTTCTGATGCAGGAAGTCCTCACGGATGGAACGGGCCGCTTCCATTTTCAAACGGTCCGGTGCCGAAAGGGCATCCATACCGACCATCTGAACGATTTCATTTAATTCGGCTTCTTCCTGAAGCAGTGCCATCATCTTCTGACGGTCGGCCATCCACTCTTCAGATACGTTCTTATCAAACCATCCGGAAATATTGTCCAGATACAATGAATAACTGGTCAGCCAGTTGATGGCCGGAAAGTGACGCTTATAGGCCAGCGCCGAATCCAGTCCCCAGAATACCTTAACGATACGCAGCGTTGCCTGGGATACCGGCTCAGAAATATCACCGCCCGGAGGAGATACGGCGCCGATAACGGACAGAGCGCCTTCTCTTTCGTCCTTTCCCAAATTCACCACATGTCCTGCCCGCTCATAGAACTGAGCCAGACGTGAACCAAGGTATGCCGGATAACCTTCTTCACCCGGCATTTCTTCCAGACGTCCCGACATCTCACGAAGAGCTTCCGCCCAACGGGATGTAGAGTCTGCCATCAGAGCTACCGAATAACCCATATCGCGGAAATATTCGGCAATGGTAATACCTGTGTAAATTGACGCCTCACGGGCAGCCACCGGCATATCGGATGTATTGGCGATCAGAACGGTTCGTTCCATCAAAGACTTTCCTGTCTTCGGGTCTTTCAGTTCCGGGAATTCGTTCAATACGTCGGTCATCTCATTACCACGCTCGCCGCAGCCGATATAAACAACGATGTCCGCTTCCGCCCATTTTGCCAACTGATGCTGAATAACCGTTTTGCCGCTTCCAAATGGTCCGGGTACGGCGGCCACGCCGCCCTTGGCAATCGGGAAGAACGTATCGACAACACGCTGACCAGTGATCAACGGCATGGTCGGCGGTAATTTTTTCTTATATGGACGGCCTTTACGCACCGGCCATTTCTGCATCAGAGAAACTTCCTTATCACCGTTGGCTGTTTCAATGACCGCTACCGTTTCCTCAACCGTAAACTCGCCGGCTTTAATATCCTTTATCTTACCCTGAACACCATAAGGAACCATGATCCGCTGTTCTACAACGCTTGTTTCCTGCACCGTACCGATAATATCTCCGGTTTCCACTTCGTCTCCGACTTTAACTGTCGGGACAAAATTCCATTTCAAATGACGTTTCAAAGAGGGAACTTCAACGCCCCTCTTTAAGTTATTGCCGGATACTTTCATAATATCATCCAGAGGTCTCTGGATACCATCATAAATACTGGTGATAAGTCCTGGTCCGAGTTCTACGGACAACGGCATTTCCGTAGACTCCACCGGTTCTCCCGGTCCAAGTCCGGAAGTTTCCTCATATACCTGAATGGATGCCTCGTCACCGTGCATCTCAATAATCTCTCCGATCAGTCGCTGGCTGCTTACACGCACCACGTCAAACATGTTGGCATCGCGCATACCCTCAGCGATAACCAGCGGTCCTGCTACTTTTTTAATCGTACCTTTACTCATTAAATGGATTCACCCACTTTCTAATTATTGCCGAAGATAATATCGGAACCGACCGCCTGTTCCACAGACTTTTTCACGCCTTCAACTCCGGCTCCCGTATTTCCGGATACACCCGGAATCTGAATAATGGCCGGAAGAACCTGCTCCCGATACTTGCTTATCTCGTGTGCCAATTCCGCCGCCAGCGCTTCCGTAATATAAATCACCGCATATTCGCCGGATGCCAGCATTTTTAAAGTTTCTTCACCTTCCCGGGCATCGGATACAGGAAATGTATCCAGCCCCAGCGCAGCAAAACCATAAATACTGTCATAAGCGCCGATTACTGCAATCTTATACATACATTTCCCTTACCCTTTCCCGGATTGAATCATCGGACAAACCATTCTGTTTACAGGTAAGAATGATCCTCACCGTTTTAATTTCATTTTCCCTTGCAATTACATAAGCCACCAGAGGTCCAACGGAAAATGGATTGGTCTTCTGCGGTTTTATCGTCTGAATGATCCGGTTGTCGCACCACCGTTCAAAGGCTGAAGGGGATTCCTTCAGCGCCAGGGCGCCTTCCAGATATCCATTTCCACTCAAATATTCAATAATCGAATCCGTACCTGCCAGCGCCGCCCGGGCCAGCCCATCCACATTCAGGCTGTCGCAGGGCGCCATGGCACGTTTCATAAATTCCAGTGACTTTTCGGTTTTTGAAGACCGCACTGCGATTTTGATATTAGCCACTGCCACCGTCGATTCGGCATAATCCCGGATAATGTCATCCTGAGATTTCCGTCCGGCTTCTTTGATGGCTTCCATTGTGGCCCGGTCAATAATGATATCGCAAAGCTGTCCGTCCCCTGAATGAAGCAGTGTTTCTACCGCTTCCTCAGCGGCTTCCTGCATATTTTCCGGCAGAGCCTTAAAATCCTTTTCCCGGATAATACGGAGCATCTCTTCTTTAGGAATCGGTGTTCCTTCATAAAAGATATTGGCGCCGCTTTTTCCGGTGCAGACCTCTTTCACAGCAGCTTTCAGGTTATGGAACCAGTTTGTGTAGGACAAAACATTGAACACTTCCATGTCCACATGCATCTCCCCTATAGTTTCCCATATTTTTTCCCGTTCTCTCGTCAAAATCGCATCGGCATCCATCGGCACATCATTACCGCCCCATCCTTTATCCTGCAAAAACCTGAGACAACTCTCCAAATCCTTACAGGCGATCAACTGCTCAATGGTGGACGCCGAAAACAGAGACACTTCCAAAGCACGGATTCGCGCAACTGCATAGGTATACTGTGTTTTAGACATTATAACCCTCCTTTTATGGCGAACCGGCTTCTATAAAAATAAAATTTCATTTACTTTATCCTGAAGCTCATCTTTCTTTGCATCAAGTAACGCCTTTAAGGTACAATTTTCTTCAATGCCTCCATAGACAAGAATGAAACCGTCCTCAATGGCTTTCGGTTCTTTGGAAAGAACCAGGCTTCCGCCCTTTTCTTCAGCCGCCTCAGTAATCTTCTTTTCGAAATCGGCCGGCATTCTGGCAAGATCCCGTGCGGAAAAGCAAATCTCTCCCGGCTCTGCCAGTACATAGGTTTTTAATATTTTTTCCATGGTCCGGAAATAGCTTTCCGTATCCTCCTGCTTTAACATCACATAAGCTTCCGAAATGACTTCCGCGATCATATCCTGCTTCGCCCGCAAAAGTGCCGTTCTCCGCTGCTGCTCTGCCGAAGATTTAATGCGGCCTTCATAATTCTCTTTCAAGATCATATTCTTTTCCGCCGCCTCAGCCTCCATGGCTTCACATTCTTCTTTAGCTTTTGCAAGAATGCCGTCCGCTTCCTTACGTGCTGTTTCAAGCTTCATTGCTGCAGAGGTTTTCGCTTCTTCCAGAATCTGGCTTGTAATCTTTTCCAATCCGCTCATTCCAAAGCTCTCCTTTCCTTTCTTACAGCATCCTCATACCCAACAACCGCAAGTCCTTAGATAGAGAAGATGGCAAGAATAGAAACAAGCAGAGCCAGAATAGCATAAGTTTCTACCATGGCCGGGAACAGCATGGATTTTGCAAACTGTTCCGGTTTTTTAGCCACAATACCAATAGAAGCTACAGAAGTTCTTCCCTGATGTCTGGCGGAAACAAGACCGACAATACCGATTGGCAGGCAGGCCGCAAATGTCAGAAGGCCATGTACCAGGTCCGGTGCAGTGCCGCCTAAGATACCGATTCTTGATAATGTAACGAAAGCTACCAGCAGACCATAAATTCCCTGTGTACCTGGTAAAAGCTGTAAGATCAAAACTTTTGCAAATTTACTCGGGTCTTCTGTAACAACCCCTGCCGCTGCCTGACCGGCAACGCCAACACCATACGCCGAACCGCATCCGGATAAAATAACTGCAAGTGCTACTCCCAACAGAGCCCATACTTGTCCATTTGTAAATAATTCACTCATATTCTTGTTTCCTCCTTAACATCAACATATTTCGTATTTGACCGGAACGGATGAAATTCCCTTCCGCCGCCTTCATAAAATTTTCCAAAAAACTCTACATACTGGAGACGACATGTATGCACATAAGCTCCCAGCAGGTTAATAGCGATATTAAACGCATGTCCGATAACAAATACAACAGCAAACAAAATTGCTCCGATAATACCGCCGCCAAACATACTTCCCATCTGATTAAATACGGAAGCGATAACTCCGGTCGCAAGTCCCAGCGCCAGCAAACGCGAGTAGGACAAAATATCGCTAAGCCAGCTTGTGATGCCGTACAGATCATAAGCTCCCAGTGCGATCCGAAGTCCCCAATTATTTTTCTTATCTCTTCCGGACATGAGAAGGATACCGACTGCTCCGACAATTGCCATGCCCTTCGCCAGCATATTCACCGGTTCCGGGAACACAAATGTCATCTGTGATATGGATGCAAAAATCTCTGTTGGCATTAAGATCAATACCAATCCGGTGAGAAGAAGCAGCCAAAATCCCACATCGCATACCGCATCCAAAATCTTTCCATCCCGGATATACATATATGCCTTTACAAATAAGCCCGTATATAAATGAATCAGACCGAAGAATAACGACCACACGAGCATACGCATCGGCTCATCCAGCGGAGCAAACCATAACGGCGGTATACCTACCTCTTTACCGAAGAACGTTCGGGAAATAACATTCACCGCATCTCCAAAATAGCCGCCGAACATAATTCCCCAAAACAGTGTGGAAAGACCGCACCAAAAGAATAATTGAATCGATTTCTTCATATTCAGAGACATCCGCGGGAACTTCATAAGAAGCACACCGCAGGCCACCGCCACGATCAGGCCGTAAGCCGCATCCGACAACATAAGTCCAAACAAAAATACATAGAAAACGGTCATGATCATCGTCGGATCCACTTCGCCTTTTCCCGGCAGACCGAAGGATGCTAAAACCCCTTCACCGGATTCGGCAAAACGATTATTTTTCAAAAGAACCGGCGCTTCCTCTTCCTCACGAATCTGTTCCAATTCAACCGCAGCGCCAAAATCATCCGATAATTCGCGGACAATCCGTTCTGCATCCTTTGCCGGAACATATCCGCTCAGTGCAAAGGTATTTGCTGTCTGGGGCAATCTTCCGAGTACTTCATATTTTTCAGCGCGAATCCGATAGTAATCCGATATAAGCCGAAGATTCTGACGTTCCCCGGCAAGACTTGTAATTTCTTCCTGAAGGTGTTTTGCTTCCTCTAAAGAAGCTTCCATCTCCGTCTGAAGTTCTTTCTGATACTGGGCCGGAATTTTATCCACTGCCTGGGCCGGTTTTGCAAAACCGCCTGCACGCAGAGCGTCTTCCACCGCCTGAACTTCCTCTGCCAGACAAACGACTGCCAAATAAGTAAAATCTCTGTCTGCAGAAATAATCTCCACATCCACCGCTTCCACATCCGGAGCGAATTTTCCAATCAGTTCATAAATACTTTCCAGGTTCACCGTTCCGGCAATAGTACCGATCAAAACCGAGGTTCTGCGGGTTCCGGAATAACTCACCGGCACTGTCAGCCCCAA
>CATZYB010000012.1 GCA_958426095.1 uncultured Lachnospiraceae bacterium | reverse complement strand
GTTGTTTTAAGTGTGAAGGAAAATGAGTATGTCACCGCTTCTGAGGCGCTGGGCGCTTCCAAAATGCGGATTTTGATGAAGGAAGTCATTCCAAACAGTATCAGTTCTGTGTTGATCATGGCGACGACCGATATCGGTAATCAGATTTTGATGTTTTCAACGTTGAGCTTTTTAGGGCTGGGTTCTGCGCCGCCGACACCGGAATGGGGAATGATGGTATCCGACGGTGTGGATTACTTTAATAAATTCTGGGTGGCCGGGTTCCCGGGACTGGCTATTTTTACGATGGCCGTGGGCGCCAACTTTATCGGTGACGGATTAAGAGACCTTCTCGATCCGAAGCTCAGAAAACAGTTTTAAATGAGATAAAAGGAGCATATTTCGATGAAAGAAAACAGAGTGGACCGCATTTTGGCGGCATTAAAAGATATGGGACTTACTCAGATGCTGATCGTGGATCCGATGTCCATTTACTATCTGACGGATGTGTTCGTAGCGCCTTTTGAGCGTTTTTATGGACTTTTACTTCGGGCGGATGGAAAGCATGCTTTTTTCCTGAATAAATTATTTACTGTACCGGAAGAGGTCGGCGTAGAAAAAGTATGGTATTCGGATACAGACCCGGCCATGGACATTGTGGCCGGATATGTGGATAAAGAAACGGCTCTTGGTGTGGATAAGGAATTAAAGGCAAGATTTTTATTGCCATTGATGGAAATGGGAGCAGCTAAAGGCTTCGTCAATGCATCTTTGGCCGTGGATACGACAAGAGGCGTGAAGGATACGGATGAGCAGGAAAAAATGCGGACAGCTTCCCATATTAATGATATGGCCATGGCCGAATTTAAGAAGTTGATCCATGAGGGTATTACTGAAAAAGAGGCGGCGGATCAAATGCTGCAGATTTATTTAAATCTGGGGGCCGATGGATTTTCTTTTGAGCCTTTGGTAGCCTTTGGGGCCAATGCGGCCGATCCCCATCATGCACCGGATGATACGGTGGTGAAACCGGGCGATGCAGTATTGTTCGATGTGGGCTGCATCAAAGACGGATATTGTTCAGATATGACTCGGACGTTTTATTTTAAAGAAGTAAGCGATACCCATCGTCATATTTATAATACAGTACGCCGCGCCAACGAGGCGGCTATTTCCAAAATCAAACCGGGAATTTTGTTGTGTGAACTGGATAAAACGGCAAGAGATTTGATCGGTGCGGAGGGTTACGGCCCGAATTTTAATCACCGGCTGGGACATTTTATCGGGTTTAGCGAGCATGAGTTTGGCGATGTATCTTCGACAAATCAGCAGAAGGCAGAACCGGGCATGATTTTTTCTATTGAACCGGGAATTTATCTGACAGACGATACAGGCGTCCGGGTGGAGGATCTCGTACTTGTGACAGAGGACGGCTGTGAAGTTCTCAATCATTATTCCAAAGAACTTGAGATTATCGGGTAAGGAGTTAATAAGATGAATCCGATTGCAACATTACATATGAAGAACGGCAAAAAAATCGTGATCGAGCTTTTGCCGGAATCGGCGCCGAATACAGTGAACAGCTTTATTTATGTGGCGTCGAAAGGCTATATGGACGATCATGCCATTGAACGGATTGTTCCGGGAAACTGGGTGGATATCAGCTACACAGCCTTTGGAAAAAAAGAGTGTCAGTATTTAATTCCGAATGAATTTGAATTAAATCCACAGGTTGTTCCTTTGGATTCTCATCCGGGAGTTGTGGCCATGGGCGGCTATGGAGAAGCCGGATTAGCCAGCTGCGAGTTTTTTTTTCCGCTCAGAGACTGTCCGGAACATAAAGGCATCTATCCGGTTTTTGGTAAAGTGCTGGAAGGTATGGATGAGATATATCGACTGGAAAAAACAGACACAGTTCCGGTCACAGATTTTCCAATCGCCGGAGTGGAGGTCAATCGCCCGGTAGAGCCGCAGATTATTGAAAGGGTAGAACTGGAACTTTTTGGACAGATCTATCCGGAGCCGGTCCGCGTTCCGAATCCGGAACTGCCGCCGTGCTGGAAATAAAAGAAAAGAAACCTGATTTCCCGAAAGGCCGGGAACTCAGGTTTTTTGTGTCTTTAGACAGATAAAAATGACGATAGGAGAGGTTAGAGCGATGAGACAGAGATATTTTTTTGCAACAGATAACGGAATGTTGATCTGGGATGTGGATTCGATGTTGAAAGCAATTGAAAATCATCCAGGGGACTTTGAACTTCGTTTGGTGGATACAGATGTTCTGGCACGGGAAAATCAGGAGGCTTTCGTCAATGAAACATATGCCATGGAGACGGATTTGAAAAAGCCTTGCGTATTGGCGGAGATCGCAGGAGGACACTATCTCTTGCTGGATGGCAATCATCGTTTGAGAAAGGCCGTCAGAGAAAGGCTTTCCTGCATGATTTGTTATTGTCTGAAAGAAGAACAGCACCAGAAATATATTGAGAATTATCGTCCAAAAGAGTATGCGCGGGTCATAGCCGGATATTAAGAGGAAAAAGTATTGACAATCGAGACAGGAAAGAGTATACTTTATAGTTGTAAACTGATAAAGAAAAACCGATGAACGAGAGAAGTAGTTGAAGAAAGATATCCCAGAGAGCTGCGGATGGTGAGAATGCAGTATATTGGAATTCAATGAATGGACTCGTGAGGGCAGATTGAAACAACAGATGTTGGAGTAGGTACTGACGGGGACTCTGACCGTTACCAGCAGGGAGCATATGTTAGTATGTTAAAGAGCGGGCGCATTGCGTCAATTTGGGTGGTACCGCAGAGGTTTCAGACTTTTGTCCCTTAGAGAAGAGGGATAAAGGTCTTTTTTTATGGAATAGAAAGGAGTTAAAAATATGATACGTCCGGAATGTGAACAGATCTTATCACTGGCGAAGGATTATCCGATCATCCCGGTGTGTAAAGAAATTTATGCAGACATGATGACGCCGATATCGATGTTGATTCGGTTGTCCGCCATTAGTCAGAGATATTATTTACTTGAAAGTGTGGAAGGCGGAGAGAAGTGGGGACGCTACTCCTTTCTGGGGTATGATCCGCTGATGCGGGTGAGCTGCAAAGACGGAAAGGTGACGATTGAGTCGGAGGAGGAAACAAAGGTTGTGGAGACGGCGAAACCATTAACCGTGCTTCGGGACATACTGAAACGGTATAAAGCGCCGAAGCTGCCGGATATGCCGCCGTTTACCGGTGGTTTTGTCGGACATTTTTCCTACGGGATGATCGGTTACGCAGAACCCACATTAAAATTAAAAAGCGGAGAATTCGAAGATTATGACTTTATGTTGTTTGATAAAGTTATCGCCTACGACCATTTAAAACAAAAGATTTGCCTGATCGTTCATATGAAAACGGAGCGAGCCATGGAGAATTATGGTCAGGCAACGGCAGAACTGCAGAAAATGACAGATTTGATCCGGTCGAATATTGAGCTGCCGGAGTATAAGGCTGATAAGAATGTGAATTTTACCTGTAACCAGACAAAGGAAGAATTTTGTGAAATGGTAGAGCGGGCAAAACAATATATTTTTGACGGCGACAGTTTTCAGATCGTAGCTTCAAGGCGGTTTGAGAGCGAATATAAATGCAGCCTGATCAATGCTTACAGGGTGCTTCGGACAACGAATCCGTCACCTTATATGGTTTATATGAAGATGGATGATAAAGAGATTATAAGTACGTCGCCGGAAACGCTGGTGCGTTTGGAAAATGAACGGCTGACGACCTTCCCGGTCGCCGGGTCCCGTCCGAGGGGCGCTACGCCGGAGGAAGATAAAGCGCTGGAAGAAGAGCTTCTGAGCGATGAGAAAGAGTTGGCAGAGCACAACATGCTTGTGGACCTGGGGAGAAATGATTTGGGACGTATCTGTAAATTTGGTTCGGTGGAAGTGACAGAATACAAACAGATTCATAAATATTCCCGAATTATGCATATTTGCTCTCAGGTCGAGGGGGATATCCGGGAAGAGTATGACAGTCTGGACGCCATCGAGTCGGTGCTTCCGGCAGGAACCCTTTCCGGCGCTCCGAAAATTCGTGCCTGCGAAATTATCGAGGAACTGGAAAAAACGCCGAGAGGTATTTACGGAGGCGCCCTTGGTTATCTGGATTTTACAGGGAATATGGATACCTGCATCGCCATCCGTATGGCGGTGAAAAAGGGTGAGAAAGTCTATGTTCAGGCCGGGGCCGGAATTGTGGCGGACAGCGTACCGGAAACCGAATATGAAGAGACGGCGAATAAAGCCGGCGCTGTCATTCGTGCCATTCAAAATGCCAGGGAGGTGAATGAATAATGCTTCTTTTAATTGATAATTATGACAGTTTTTCCTACAATCTGTTTCAGATGGCCGGAAGTATCCAGCCGGATATAAAGGTCATTCGCAACGATGCCATGACAGTGGAAGAGGTATTTGAGATGAAACCGTCCCACATTATCCTCTCGCCGGGGCCAGGCTATCCGAAGGCTGCGGGTATTTGCGAGGAACTGGTCAAAAAGGCGTACGGAACGATTCCGATTCTCGGGGTATGTCTCGGTCATCAGGGAATTTGTGAAGCCTTTGGAGCAGAAATTACCCATGCCAGACATTTGATGCACGGGAAACAGAGCCGGATTCGCATACATAATGAAAACCGGATCTTCAAAGGGTTAGAAGCAGAAGAAGATGTGGCCAGATATCATTCCCTGGTGGCGGCTCCGGAGTCTATACCGGATTGTCTGGAAGTGATCGGAGAAGATACTTATGGAGAAATTATGGCGGTGGCTCATCGGGAGTATCCGATTTTTGGATTGCAGTTTCATCCGGAGTCTATTTTGACTCCAAATGGACGGCAAATGATGAAAAATTTTTTGAGTTTATAGACGGTATAGGACAGGAGGTTATATGATGATACAGGAAGCAATTCGTAAAGTGATGGCAGGAGAAAATCTGGATTTTGATACGGCAAAAACGGTGATGGATGAAATGATGAGCGGTCAGGCTACCCAGGCGCAGATGGCTTCATATTTGACAGCGCTTCGTATAAAGGGAGAGACTGTGGAAGAAATTACAGCCAGCGCCACATCCATGCGGAGTAAATGCGAATCCCTCCATACGGAAACAGATGTTATGGAGATCGTGGGCACCGGCGGCGATGAAGTCGGTACGTTTAATATTTCAACGACAGCAGCTTTTGTGGTGGCAGCAGCCGGAGTTCCTATGGCAAAGCATGGGAACCGAAGTGTTTCCAGTAAAAGCGGGGCGGCCGATGTACTGGAAGCTCTGGGCGCAAAGGTGACATTAAACGCCAGACAGTGTGAGAAAATTTTAAAAGAAACAGGTATCTGCTTCATGTTTGCCCAGATGCATCATTCTTCGATGAAATATGCGGCTCCGGTTCGGAAAGAACTTGGGATTCGTACAGTATTTAATATTTTAGGGCCGCTGACCAATCCGGCCGGCGCCACGATGCAGCTGATGGGCGTTTACAGTCAGGACTTGATCGAGCCGATGGCACAGGTGCTTTCAAATCTGGGTGTAAAAAAAGGATTTGTTGTCTGCGGTGATGACGGTTTGGATGAAGTGACTCTGACCGGACCGACCCACGTGTGCCGGATTAATGACGGACAGTTTGAGTCTTTTGTGATTCGGCCGGAGGATTATGGTTTTACTTCCTGTGACCTTAAAGAACTTATAGGCGGTTCTCCGGAGGACAATGCGAAGATTACACGGGACATTCTTTCCGGTGCGGAACAGGGAGCAAAACGGGATGTCGTTATTTTAAATGCGGCGCTTTGCCTGGCATCCGCTTTAGGAAAAGAAATTTCCGAAGGCGTTCGCATGGCCGCAGAGCTGATAGACAGCGGAAAGGCATTAGAGAAACTGGAAGTATTTATTCGGGCGACAAATGAGGTAGAAGAATGATTTTAGATGATTTGGTAGCGGCCACCCGGAAACGAATGGAAAGGGATATGAAGCGGGCACCCTTCGAATATGTCAAAAAGCGTGCAGAGAGCGTGCGTAAAACAGAATTAGACCAGGCCGGAAAAGGGGCCGTGGATGCGGAAAAGGTATCCTTTGCTTTTGAAAAAAATCTGAAACAGCCCGAGATGCAGTTTATCTGTGAAGTCAAAAAGGCATCGCCGAGTAAAGGGCTGATCGCGGAGCATTTTCCTTATATAGATATCGCAAAGGAATATGAAGCAGCCGGAGCGGCGGCCATCTCCGTGCTGACGGAAACGGATTATTTTCTGGGAGATGACCGGTATTTAAGACAAATTTATGAAGCGGTTCAGACGCCGCTTTTGCGAAAGGATTTCACGGTAGATGCCTATCAGATTTATCAGGCAAAAACCCTTGGAGCCAGTGCGGTGTTATTGATCTGTGCGATTTTAGATGAAGAAAGGATTCGTTCCTTTATTGAAATTTGCGACAGCCTGGGAATGTCAGCGCTGGTGGAGGCACATGATCCGGAGGAGGTCCGAATGGCCAGCCGTGCCGGAGCGCGGGTGATCGGGGTGAATAACCGGAATTTAAAGGATTTTACAGTGGATATACGCAATAGCCTGAGGCTTCGGGAAATGGTGCCGGGGGATACATTATTTGTGGCTGAAAGCGGCATTTCCACGCCGGAGGATGTGAAGGCGCTGCGCGAAGGCGGTGTCAACGGCGTTCTCATTGGGGAATCTTTGATGCGGGCAAAGGATAAAAAGGCCATGCTGGATCATCTGAGGGGGACCACTTCATGATACGGATTAAAATCTGCGGTCTGCGCCGGGAAGAGGATGTGCTGGGCGTCAATGGTTTTGATATTAACGACGCCGGTTTTGTCTTTGCGAAGAGTCCGAGGCAGATTGGTGAAGAAACGGCCGGACAGCTTCGTGAAAAGCTTCGGCCGGATATCGATGCCGTCGGCGTTTTTGTCAATGAAAGGCCGGAGAAGATCATACGGCTGGTAAAAAACGGAATTATCCAGAAAGTCCAGCTTCACGGTGACGAGGACGGATTCTATATTCAAAATCTGAAACAGGAGATTAACTGCCCGATCGTAAAGGCGGTTCGGGTACAAAATGCGGATGCCATTTGTCAGGCCGAGGCGCTGGGCGCGGATATGCTGCTTTTGGATACCTATGTAAAAAATGTGCGGGGCGGCAGCGGTCAGACCTTTGATCTAAAGCATGTGCCCGAGCTTGGAATACCCTGGTACATGGCCGGCGGTCTGACGCCGGAAAATGTGGCGGAAAGATTAAAAGAAAAAGAGCCTTATGGCGTAGACATTTCCAGCGGTGTGGAGACGGACGGTTATAAGGATATGAAAAAAATAGAGAAGTTTACAGCAATGGTCCGGGCCTATGAAGCGGGCCGGGGCGGAAAGGAAGATGAGAAATGAAGGGAAGATATGGCCTTTACGGCGGACAATACATTCCGGAGACATTGATGAACGCCATCATTGAACTGGAAGAAGCTTATGAATATTACAAAAACGATCCGGAATTTAACCGGGAGCTGGATGAATTAATGCGGGAATATGCGGGACGTCCGTCGCTGCTTTATTATGCAGAGAAAATGACAAAGGATCTGGGCGGCGCTAAGATATATTTAAAACGGGAGGATTTGAATCATACCGGTTCCCATAAGATCAATAACGTCCTTGGTCAGGTCCTCCTGGCAAAGAAAATGGGTAAGACCCGTGTTATAGCTGAGACCGGTGCCGGACAGCACGGCGTTGCTACGGCGACAGCCGCAGCCCTTATGGGAATGGAATGTAAAGTGTTTATGGGAAAAGAGGATACAGAACGCCAGGCGCTGAATGTGTTCCGTATGGAACTTCTCGGCGCCGAGGTGGAAGCAGTTACCAGCGGGACAATGACATTAAAGGATGCAGTCAATGAAACAATGAAAGAGTGGGCCAGCCGGGTGGAAGATACCCATTATGTTTTGGGTTCGGTTATGGGACCGCATCCATTTCCGATGATCGTCCGGGATTTCCAGAAGGTTATTGGTAAGGAGATTAAAGAGCAGCTTAAAGAAAAAGAAGGAAAATTACCGGATGCGGTCATTGCCTGCGTCGGCGGCGGCAGCAATGCCATGGGAGCTTTTTATGAATTTATTCCGGACGAGAGCGTTCAGCTCATTGGCTGCGAAGCAGCCGGTCGGGGCGTAGATACAGATAAAAACGCGGCGACCATCGCCAACGGCACGGTGGGTATTTTTCATGGAATGAAATCCCTGTTTTGTCAGGATGAATATGGACAGATCGCTCCGGTATATTCTATTTCCGCAGGGCTGGATTATCCGGGAATCGGACCGGAACATGCCATGTTGGCTGAGGAAGGCCGGGCAAAATATGTGCCGATTACCGATGATGAAGCGGTGGATGCCTTTGAGTATCTGTCACGTACCGAGGGGATCATTCCGGCTATTGAAAGCGCCCATGCCATAGCCTATGCGAAAAAGCTGGCGCCGACGATGGGCAAGGACCAGATCATTGTCGTAAACATTTCCGGCCGCGGTGATAAAGACGTGGCTGCCATTGCAAGATACAGAGGGGTAGAGATTTATGAGTAGAATACATCAGGCATTTGAGAATAAAAAAGCATTTATCGGATTTGTGACCGGGGGTGACCCGGACCTGGAAACTACAGAAAAATTGGTTGTTGCCATGGAGGAGGCCGGAGCGGATTTGATCGAAATCGGTATTCCGTTTTCTGATCCGATCGCAGAGGGCGTTGTTATTCAGGAAGCGAATATCCGTGCGTTGTCTGCCGGATGCACAACGGATAAACTCTTTGACTCGGTAAAGCGGGCGCGGGAAAAAGTGACGGTGCCAATGGTGTTTTTAACGTATATTAATCCGATTTACACTTATGGCAAAGAAAAATTCATGCAGCGATGTGTGGAATGCGGCATCGATGGACTGATCATACCGGATCTGCCGTTTGAGGAAAAAGGGGAACTGCTGGACGTTTGCCAGACTTATGGAATCGATATCATTTCTCTGATCGCGCCGACTTCCCATGACAGAATCCGTATGATCGCAAAAAAGGCTCAGGGCTTTTTATATGTGGTGTCCTCCATGGGCGTGACCGGGGTGCGGAGTAAGATTGAAACAGACATTGCAGGAATGGTGAAGCTTGTTCGGGAAAGCTCCGATATTCCGTGCGCCATTGGATTCGGAATTGCCACACCGGAGCAGGCCAGAGATATGGCCGCCATCTCAGACGGAGCTATTGTCGGCAGCGCCATTGTCAAATTGGTGGCCCAGTATGGCCGGGACAGCATTGGTCCGGTGGCAGATTATGTCCGTTCGATGAAGGCTGCTGTGAAAGAAGCCGAAGCAAAGTAAAAAATATAAGATCGTGTATAAAATTTAAGAAAAGTATCAAAATAGGTATAGGCAATTGTCTATACCTATTGTATTATAGTCCGATAGGTAACAGATAAAGATTGCGGAGGGAGAAAAGCCATGATTTATACAGTAACCTTTAATCCGGCGCTGGATTATATTGTCCGGGTGGAGCAATTCAATACAGGAGAAGTCAACCGTGCCGTCTATAATGAGATCATGGCCGGTGGTAAAGGCGTTAATGTATCACTGGTGCTGAAAAATCTTGGACATGAGAGTACGGCCCTGGGATTTGCCGCCGGATTTACCGGGGAGAAACTGATCCGGGATTTGAAGGAAAAGGGCTGTCAGGCCGATTTCATTTTTTTGGATCAGGGAATGACCCGGATCAATGTGAAAATCAAGGGACAGGAAGAAACGGAAATTAACGGCGAGGGACCGGAGATTACGACAGCCGCTATTAAATCGCTGATGATGCGGCTTGAGCGGCTGACAGCGGGCGATATTCTTGTTTTATCCGGAAGTATTCCGAAAACGCTGCCGGAAGATATCTATGAGAGATTGATTCTTCGGCAGCAGGGAAAAAAGGTGAAGATCGTCGTCGATGCGACAAAAAATCTACTGAAGGAGACGCTGAAATATCATCCATTTTTAGTGAAACCAAATCATCATGAACTGGGTGAACTTTTCGGGGTGACGATTTCAGACCAGACAGAAGCGATACAGTATGCGGAAAAATTGCAGCAGATGGGCGCGGTGAATGTTCTGGTTTCTATGGCGGGCGAGGGCGCTGTTTTTTTGGATGAATACGGAAACACATTCAAAAGTCCTGCGCCAAAAGGAAAAGTGATCAACTCGGTCGGAGCAGGAGATTCGATGGTGGCCGGTTTTCTGGCCGGATATCTGGAAACGGCCAATTATAAGCAGGCTTTTCAGATGGGAGTTGCCGCCGGAAGCGCCAGTGCATTTTCAGAATTTTTGGCGACGCGGGAAGAGATGTTGGAAGTATTGGACAGAACCTTTAAATGACAGGAGGATGAAGCATGAAGATCGTGGACTTGCTGGGGAGAGACAGCATTTGTTTAAATGGAAAAGCTTCGGGGAAAATGGATGTCATCGACAGGATGGTATCTTTGATGGAAAAGGGCGGACATTTATCCGATACAAAAGCTTATAAACAGGCGGTATTGAAAAGAGAAGCGGAAGGAACGACAGGTATTGGGGAAGGGGTAGCCATTCCTCATGCCAAGACAAATGCCGTTTTAAATCCCGGCCTGGCCGTCATGACTTTGTCTGACGGCGTGGATTTTGAATCTCTGGACGGACATCCGGTTCGTCTGGTGTTCATGATCGCTGCGCCGGACTCAAAGGAAAATGTGCATTTGGAGGTGTTGAGCCGTCTGTCCGTATTGTTGATGGATCAGCGATTTCGGGAGCATCTGCTCCATGCCAGATCTCCGGAAGCTTTTTTGAAGGTCATCGATCTGGCAGAGAAGGCGAAATTTTCTGAAGCAGAAGGGGCTTCTGAAGGTGAGTACGCTATGGCATCATCGAAAAATTCATCTGATCAGAAAAAGCCTGACCGCGAAGGAGCGGAAAAATATCAGATTCTGGCAGTGACGGCCTGTCCGACGGGTATCGCCCATACCTACATGGCTCAGGAAGCGTTGGAGCAGCAGGCCCGGAAGCTGGGATATCGAATCAAGGTGGAGACTAATGGTTCCGGGGGCGTAAAGAATGCGTTGACCCGGGAAGAAATCGAGACGGCAGATTGTATTATTATTGCGGCGGATAAAAATGTAGAGATGGCCCGGTTTGACGGTAAGCCGGTCATACAAACGAAAGTTGCCGATGGTATCCACAAGCCTACGGAGCTTATTGAAAGGGCAATGGGCGGCGGCACTCCGATTTATCATCACCAAAGTCATGACGGAGCTTCGACCCATGGGCAGGATTATGACGGCAATGAGCGGGAAAGCCTTGGCCGTGGAATTTATAAGCACCTGATGAATGGTGTGTCCCACATGCTGCCCTTTGTTATCGGCGGCGGTATATTGATCGCAGTGGCCTTTTTGCTGGATGATTATCAGATCGACCCGGCAAATTTTGGAATGAATACCCCGGCGGCCGCTTTCTTTAAGACGATTGGCGGACAGGCCTTTGGGTTTATGCTGCCGATTTTATCCGGCTATATCGCTATGAGTATTGCTGACCGGCCAGGGCTGGCTGTCGGTTTCGTGGGCGGAGCCGTGGCTAATGCGGGGTATACTTTTAGCAACATGATGCATTATGGTGAAACAGTGCCGATCAGTTCGGGATTCCTCGGAGCGCTGTTGGCCGGTTTTCTGGCCGGCTACATTGTTCTTGGGCTTCAAAAGCTGTGCGCCGGTTTGCCGCGAAGCCTGGAAGGTATGAAACCGATGCTCATTTATCCGGTAGCGGGTATCGGCATTATGGGCTTTGTTATGGTACTCGTCAATCCGATCGTCGGTGCGATCAACACGGGCATGAATCAGGCTCTGGCGTCCATGGGAGGAACGAGCAAAGTTTTTCTTGGAGCTGTTCTCGGCGGTATGATGTCCATTGATATGGGCGGACCTTTTAATAAAGCGGCTTATGTTTTCGGCACGGCTTCTTTGGCCAGTGAAGGTTTTGACATTATGGCGGCGGTCATGGCCGGAGGGATGGTGCCGCCGATCGCGGTGGCCCTTTGTGCGACGTTTTTTAAAAATCGTTTTACCAAAAAGGAGCGGCAATCAGCCTATGTAAACTATGTCATGGGTCTGGCATTTATTTCGGAGGGAGCCATTCCTTACGCGGCGGCCGATCCGCTGAGGGTCATTCCGTCATGTATTATCGGTTCGGCGGTTTCAGGCGCATTATCTATGGTTTTTGGATGCGGCCTGCGGGCGCCACATGGCGGTATTTTTGTCATACCGACGGTGACCCATCCGTTCCAATATCTCATTGCCATTGCAGTGGGATCTGTTGTTGGAGGGCTTTTAATGGGAATCTTGAAGAAACCAGTGAGTGAAAAATAAAGAGGAGAAGAAGCGTATGAAAGAGTTTAAATATGTGATCCAGGATGAACAGGGGATTCATGCCAGACCGGCCGGAATCCTTGTGAAGGCGGCCGGAGAATTTAAAAGCGATATACGTATTCATAAAAATGATAAACAGGGAGATCTGAAACGGATTTTTGGAGTCATGGGACTTTGTATCAAACATGGAGATACGGTCACCGTCACTGTGGAAGGTGAAGATGAGGACGCTGCAGCAGCAAAGATGGAAACATTATTTAAAGAGAATTTATAATGTACTTGAAAGGGGCTTTTTTTTGAATAGTTCCTTTTTTGTGTATTAGTCACAAAAAAATGTCGACAATTACTTTATTTGTGTAAAAAAATATGATAAAATAACTTCATATTATTATGAGGAGGAAAAGAACATGAGAAAAAAGGTTGGATGGCTTTTAGCCAGTGTGATGCTTTTATCGGCAGCAGCATTAGGGGGTTGCAGCGGAAGTGAGAAAGTAACGGCAGAAAGTCTTGTAAAAGAAGCGAATGAAAATATGGAAAAGGCAAAATCTTTTGCCGGCGATCTGGATATGGATATGTCAATGGCTATATCATCCGAAGGCGTTACCATGGATATGGACATGGGTATGGATGGTACATTTGAATGTACGACGGATCCGGAAATTTTCCATATGTCCGGCACGATGGATATGTCGCTTTTAGGCTTGTCCATGGATATGGATATGTATACTCAGATCGACGGGGACAAAGCGGTTTCTTATGTAGGCGTTATGGGTGAATGGATGAAGAGTGAAGAAAGCGTCGATGAGAACAGTATGCAGGAGATGTATACGATCGCCGGAGATGGTAAAGATATGACACTGGCTGAAGAAACCGAAAAAATAGATGACAGAGAGGTTTACGTGCTGACATCGACCATTACCGGAGAAGAATTCCAGGAGATTATGGGAGTTATGGATTCCATGACGGAGGGACTCGGAGAGATGGATTGGTCTGCAATGCAGGCGGATGTGACGATGAAGATTTACAAGGATACGGTACTTCCGGCCTCTGTAAGTATCGAGATGTCTGACAGCGGTGAAGGTATTGAATCCGAGGGCGTTGTTATTAAATTTAAAAACATGTCCCTGGTTATGAATTATTCCGATTTCGATACTATTGACAGCATTACAATTCCGGATGAAGCATTGTCAGCACCATCGGTTGACAGCGGAGATCTCCTTGGTGAAGAAGAATCTATTCTGGAATCTGAAATTGCGGAAGGAGAAACCCAGGCTCAGTAAAAATTTCAGAAATGTAAAATGAATTTGAAACGGGGACAGTGAAAACTGTCCCTATTTTTATAATATCATGATATAATAGGAAAGAAATGTAAAAGAATAGGAAGTGCAGTACATATGTCATCTGGACAGGTGGATTTCAGCGGAGAAAATGTCCGCCGTAATGTGTTAGCGGTAGCCGCTCCGATGTTGGTGGCTCAGATTGTTAATTTACTTTACAATATTGTAGACCGGATTTATATAGGAAAGATTCCCGGCGAGGGCATGATCGCTCTGGCAGGTCTCGGGCTGTGTTTTCCGGTCATTACGATGGTCACTGCCTTTGCCAATCTATTTGGACTCGGCGGCGCGCCGCTGTGTTCCATTGCCCGGGGAAAGAAAGATACGGAAGGCGCCCGGAAGGTTATGAATAACGCCTTCTTTATGCTCATTCTGACTGGTATATGTATTACGGTTTTTGGTATTGTTTTTCATAAACCGATTCTTTATCTTTTTGGCGCCAGTGATGCGACTTATCCGTATGCGGCCGGATATATGATCATTTATCTTTTGGGAACGGTCTTTGTCATGATTTCCCTTGGAATGAATCCGTATATCAATAGCCAGGGATTTGCGAAGATTGGCATGCAGACAGTAACACTGGGCGCTGTGTGCAATCTCATTCTGGATCCGATATTTATTTTTGTATTTCATCTCGGTGTACAGGGAGCGGCCATTGCGACGATTATTTCACAGCTCTTTTCGGCCATATGGGTATTAAAGTTCTTAACCGGAAAAAAGGCGGAGTTGACGTTGGATCTTCGCGGATTCCGGCCGGATTGGACCTGCATTTTTGAAATTGCCAAATTGGGGACATCTACTTTTGTCATGTCCTTTACCAACGGTCTGGTGCAGGTTGTATGCAACGCCATGCTTTCGGTTTATGGCGGCGACCTCTACATCAGCGTTATGACGGTTATCAATTCGATTCGGGAAATTGCTCAGACTCCGGTTATGGCCGTGGCCGATGGTTCTTCGCCGATCATCAGCTATAACTATGGCGCGCAGAAATATGACCTGATGAAAAAAGCGATTCGTTTTATGACCCAGATCTGTTTTGCCTATTCGTTCATTATATGGGTGCTGATTTCTGCTTTTCCTGAATTGTTTATCCGGATCTTTAACCAGGAAGCAGAGCTTATCACGGCGGCCGTGCCGTCTCTCCATATTTACTTTTTTGGCTTTTTTATGATGGCTTTCCAGTTTACGGGCCAATGCGTTTTTAAGGCGTTGAACAAGGCGCCGCAGGCAGTATTTTTCTCCATACTGAGAAAAGCTATTATCGTGGCGCCGCTGACTGTCATCCTGCCGCGAATTGGCGGTCTGGGCGTGGCTGGCGTATTTATGGCCGAACCGATTTCGAACTTTATCGGTGGTCTGGCCTGCTATATTACCATGCAGTGTACGGTACTTCGGAAGCTGTAGATATTTATTTTTGGCTCAGAGTACTGTTGTGATATTCCGTTGAGAAAGTCACATCTTTTCCAAAATATTCCGGAGGCTGGAAACTTTCCGCTTCTTCCATCGTCGGGAATTCCACTTCGGCCAGGATCAAACCTTCAAACTTTCCGTGAAACACATCGATTTCTATGGTCAGATGGTCGCCGAGAGGAATTTTATAACGTGTCTTTGTCAGGACATTGCCGTCCGCCTTTTCAAGCAGATGGGCGTAGGCCTCCTGGTTCAGCGGCAGATTATATTCCTCCCGAGCCATCAGACCCTTTGACTTATATGTCAGATAATAATCCTCATCCTGTCGGCGGATCCGGACCACCGGCTCTGTATTCAAATAGGCCTGTTCGATCTCGTGACTTGGATAGGCTGTCACATCAAACGGCAATTCATCAATTAAATACTTTCTTTCAATTTCCATAAATTGTTTTCCTTTCAATATTTCCTCTTGATTTTGACAATTTTAATGATAAAAAGTTTTCAATTTAGCATGAGTTTCCGGCGTTCCAACGAAAACACGTCGATTTTGACAGTTTTTCTGTCCGTGCTATGCTCGCAAAACCGTCCAAATCATCCTACCGTTTTCTTCTGGAATCACCGAAACTTTTGCCGAAATTGCAAAGCCCCTTTTTATGTTCAAATTACCAAATAAATAACAATGTTTTTGACAACATAATAAATAAAGAGTGTTTCAAATACTATGGAAGTTTGGATTGGGCGGCAGACAAATGGCCAGGATATCGTATAAAATATTTGTAAAAAATCCGGCCGCTTGTTTTCAGGTTATCTACAGGCACTTTGCTGTTGTTTGAGTGTAACGAGTTACAGAAAGTGCCTGTGAATAGGATTCCTGAAACATAGCGGGCGAGATTTTTCTTGAATATTTTGGAGATATTATGCCATTGTCTGCCGCCAAATATCAAATATTCATAGTGTTTGAACATATCTTTGCTTTCAGTATATCCAAACCGCCTAGAAATTTCCATCATAAAATTTTGAAGCCGGCAGATAATAGTATCAGAATAAGTGAGAGATACTTATTCAAAATCATTTGGAGGTGAAAGATATGTCTAATTCAACAGGAACAGGATCTAACGGAAGCCGTATGGAAGTGCCGCAGGCAAAGGATGCTATGGATAAATTCAAAATGGAAGTAGCAGGCGAACTCGGCGTAAATCTGAAGAGCGGTTACAACGGCGATTTAACATCTGCTGAGGCAGGTTCTATCGGCGGTGAAATGGTTCGTCAGATGATCCGCAGACAGGAAGAACAGATGTCCGGCCAGAAATAATTTTTTGGTTGGGATGCAGGGTTAGGTAAAGAGACAGTCTCTGAAAGTCTGATGTGAAAATATCGGTTTTCAGGGACTGTTTTGTCGTTAAATTTTTTCAAATTCGCCTATTTACATATGACTTTCCATATTATATACTATAGATTAGAGTGCGTAAAAATGCTCTCACGCATTTTGCCCAATTAAGGAGGAATAGAAATACAATGAGTGTACAGGTAGAAAAGTTAGAAAACAATATGGCAAAACTGACCATTGAAGTAGCTGCTGAGGAATTTGTTGCTGCAACGGCGAAGGCTTATCATAAAAATAAAAATCAGATTTCCGTACAGGGCTTCAGAAAAGGTAAAGCGCCACAGGCACTTATCGAAAAACTTTATGGAGCAAGTATTTTCTATGAAGATGCAGCAAATGATCTGATTCCAGGCGCTTATGAAGCAGCGGCAAAGGAATCCGGACTGGATATCACATCCTATCCTAATATTGATGTTGTACAGGTTGAAAAAGGCAAACCATTTATCTTCACAGCAGAAGTTGCTTTAAGACCGGAAGTTGAATTAGGAGAATACAAAGGCGTTGAAATTGAAAAAGTAAGCGCTGAAGTTACAGAAGAAGATATTGAAGCTGAGATCAAAAAAGTTCAGGAACAGAATGCCAGAGAAGTAACTGTAGATCGCCCGGCTGAAAATGGCGATACGGTAATGATTGATTACGAAGGTTCCGTAGACGGCGAATTATTTGAAGGTGGTTCTGCAGAAGGCTATGGCCTTGTTCTTGGCTCCGGTTCCTTTATTCCGGGATTTGAAGATCAGTTGATCGGCGCTTCCGCTGGTTCTGATGTGGATGTTCATGTAACATTCCCGGAAGCCTATCATGCAGATGATCTGGCTGGAAAAGAAGCTTTATTCAAAGTTAAAGTACATGAAGTTAAGACAAAAGACTATCCGATCGTAGATGATGAATTTGCACAGGATGTTTCTGACTTTGATACATTGGAAGAATACAAAGAAGATCTGAAGAAGAGCCTGGCAGATAAAAAAGCTCAGGAAGCAAAAGCTGAAAAACAGCAGAAGGTTATGGATGTTGTTGTCGGCAATGCAAAGATGGATATTCCGGAGGCTATGGTTCGCAAGAGTACAGACGATATGATGAATCAGTATGCTCAGGAACTGGCGGCCCAGGGACTCAGCATGGATGTTTACTTCAAATATACAGGCATGACGCCACAGCAGCTTTCTGAACAGTTAAAACCACAGGCATTGGCAAATATTAAGAACCGTCTTGTTCTTGATGCTATTGTTGCCGCTGAAAATATTGAAATTACAGATGAAGAAATTGAGGCTGAAATCCAGAGACTTGCTGAATCTTGGAGTATGGAAGCAGATAAAGTCAGAGAATACATGGACAAGGATTTGATGAAAAATGATATGTCCGCACAGAAAGCGCTCGAAATGATCACGGACGCAGCAGTAGAAAAATAATCAGCCTGATTTTTAACAGGAGGAATGAAATTGAGTTTAGTACCTTATGTCATTGAACAGACAAGCAGAGGCGAGAGATCTTACGACATTTTTTCCAGACTTTTGAAAGAACGGATTATTTTCCTTGGAGAGGAAGTAACGGATGTTTCTGCGAATCTGATCGTATCCCAGTTATTGTTTTTGGAATCCGAAGATCCGGGAAAGGATATCAGCCTTTATATTAACAGTCCGGGCGGTTCCGTGTCCGCGGGAATGGCCATCTACGATACGATGAATTATATTAAATGTGATGTGTCCACCATTTGTATGGGTATGGCAGCCAGCATGGGAGCTTTTCTTCTGGCCGGCGGAACAAAGGGCAAACGTATGGCCCTGCCGAATTCTACGATCATGATTCATCAGCCGTCCGGCGGCGCTCAGGGGCAGGCTACGGAGATCAATATTGTTGCAGAACAGATTTTGAAAACACGTCAGCGTTTAAACGAAATTCTTGCAGCAAATACCGGAAAGCCTTTGGAGATTATTGCTCAGGATACGGAACGGGATAATTACATGACGGCCCAGGAAGCCAGGGAATATGGATTGGTTGATAAAGTCATTGTTAGCAGATAATTAATAAAAGGCCGGAGGTATCATAATGGCAGGACGTATGGAAGACAAGAAGATTCCAAGATGTTCTTTTTGCAATAAGACCCAGGATCAGGTCAGAAAGTTGATCGCAGGTCCAAATGCGTTTATCTGTGATGAATGTATTGGGATATGCTCGGAGATTATCACCGAAGAGTTTGAAGAGGAAGAGGATATTACCGAAGGCATTCGTTTAATGAAGCCGATGGAGATCAAAGCCTTCCTTGATGATTATATTATCGGACAGGATGATGCGAAAAAAGCGCTGGCCGTAGCTGTATACAATCACTATAAACGGATCATGGCAGACAGTGATTCGGATGTAGAGCTTCAAAAGAGTAATGTACTTTTGATCGGACCGACCGGTTCAGGCAAGACATTGCTTGCTCAGACATTGGCGAAAATGCTGAATGTGCCGTTTGCTATTGCGGATGCGACGGCTCTGACAGAAGCGGGTTATGTCGGCGAGGACGTGGAGAATATTCTCCTGAAACTTCTTCAGGCCGCAGACTTTGATGTAGAGCGGGCCGAATATGGTATCATCTATGTGGATGAAATCGATAAAATTACGCGGAAGTCGGAAAATGTATCCATTACAAGAGATGTTTCCGGCGAAGGCGTTCAGCAGGCATTGTTGAAAATCCTTGAAGGTACGGTGGCTTCTGTACCGCCTCAGGGCGGACGGAAACATCCGCATCAGGAATTTATCCAGATTGATACAACAAATATTCTCTTTATTTGCGGCGGAGCTTTTGATGGCCTGGAGAAAATCATTCAGTCCCGGATCGGTCAGAAGGGTATTGGATTTAATTCGGTGATCCGTCAGAATGAAGAGGAGACGAATATCGGAGATCTGTTCCGCCAGACATTGCCGGAAGACCTTATTAAATTTGGCTTGATTCCGGAATTTGTCGGCCGTGTGCCGGTATGTGTTGCGCTGGATCTGCTGGATGAGGATGCTCTTGTTCAGATTTTGACTCAACCGAAGAGCGCCCTGGTACGTCAGTATCAGCGGTTATTTGAAATGGATGGTGTGCGTCTGGAATTTGAACCGGAGGCTGTGAAGGAAGTGGCCCGCCGCTCATTTGAACAGAAAACCGGTGCCAGAGGATTACGTGCGATCATTGAAGAGACGATGATGGATATCATGTATCGGATTCCATCGGAGGAATTGGTAGATTCCTGTACCATTACCAAAGACGTTGTGGATGGCCGGGGAGAACCGATACTCACTTATGGTGAGAAAACACCTGTAAAACGGGTGACAGGCAGCAAAAAGATACCGCATAAAAGCAGCGGAGAGATTGCCTGATCAAGACGACTGTAGATTGGGGGCTGTACCAAAAGGTACAGCCCTATTAGTTCATTACGGGAGTGTGATACAAAAGATGAATGATATATGCTTAGAACTGCCGGTGATTGCTTTGCGGGGCATGACGATTTTACCGAATATGATTGTCCACTTTGAAGTCAGCCGCAATAAATCCAAAATGGCCATTGAGGCCGCCATGTTAGCCGATCAGAATATATTTTTGCTGACTCAGCGGAACGTGGAGGTGGAGGATCCGGGAAAGGATGACCTCTATGAATTCGGGACAGTGGCTAAAATCAAGCAGATTGTGAAACTGTCGAAGGATTCACTCAGAGTAATGGTCGAGGGAACCTACAGGGCCCATCTTGATAATTTGATGATGACAGAGCCGATGCTTAAAGCGGAGGTTACTGTTTTTGATAAAACAATCTGCGAAATCGATGAAGTGCAGAAGGCCGGATATGTGCGTTATCTCCATGAACTTTTGGAAAACTATGCCATGCAGAATCCGAATTTCAGCAGCGAGCTGGTGCGTCAGCTTTTGGAGGAAGAAAATCTGCTTAAACTGGTGGATCAACTGTGTACAAATCTTCCGATGGAATATAAGCAGCGTCAAAAGTGTCTGGAAACGGTGGATCTGCAGATGCGTTTTGAAGTGCTGGCCCAGTTTATGACGAAAGAAATAGAGATGATACAGGTCACCCGGGAGATTCAGGCAAAAGTGAAGGAACGGGTCGATAAAAACCAGAGGGAATATATTCTCAGGGAACAGATGAAGGTCATCCGTGAGGAACTTGGCGAGGATAATACCCAGACCGATGCAGAGCAGTTTGAAGCTCAGCTTAAAGAGCTGGAAGCCAGCGATGAAGTGAAAGAAAAAATCCAAAAAGAAATCGACCGTTTTCGTTCATCGTCGAATATGGCTTCTGAGAATGGCGTTATACGTGGTTATGTGGAAACGCTTTTATCCATGCCTTGGGACAAACGGGATGAGGAAAAGGTCAGCCTGAAACAGGCAGAGAAGATTTTGGAAGAAGATCATTACGGCCTGGAAAAGGTAAAGGAACGAATCCTTGAATATTTATCGGTCCGTCTGTTGACCGGTAAGGGAGAAAGTCCGATTTTGTGCCTCGTCGGCCCTCCGGGCACAGGCAAAAGCTCCATTGCCAAATCCGTTGCCAGAGCGTTGGACAAAAAATATGTTCGCATCAGCCTTGGCGGTGTCCGGGATGAAGCAGAAATCCGGGGACATCGAAAAACTTATGTGGGAGCTATGCCGGGACGTATAGCTTCAGCGCTGAAAAATGCCGGGGTAAAAAATCCGGTCATGCTTTTGGATGAAGTGGATAAAGCGAGCAATGATTATAAGGGCGACGTTTTTTCTGCCCTTCTGGAAGTTTTGGATTCAGAGCAGAATTCAAAATTCCGGGATAATTATATTGAGCTTCCGGTAGACCTGTCCGAAGTCCTCTTTATCGCCACAGCCAATACCTTGTCAACGATTCCGCGGCCGCTCTTAGACCGTATGGAAGTCATCGAGGTGAACAGTTATACGGAAAATGAAAAGCTGCATATCGCTAAAGAACATCTTATTCCAAAGCAGATTAAGATCCATGGACTGAAAAAGAGTCAGATATCCATTACAGATAAGGCGCTGGAAAAGATTATTGTCCATTATACACAGGAGGCCGGCGTTCGTAATCTGGAACGGCGGATTGGAGATATCTGTCGTAAATCGGCCAGAGAGATTGTGGAAGAAAATAAAAAAAATGTGAAAGTCGGTGTAAAGACGCTTGGCAAATATCTCGGCAAAGAGCGTTATAGCTTTGACGAGGCAAATTCAAAGGACGAGGTCGGCATTGTCCGGGGACTGGCCTGGACCAGTGTAGGCGGTGTTACGCTTTCTGTGGAAGTCAATGTTTTGCCGGGCAATGGTAAGTTTGAGTTGACAGGAAAGCTTGGAGACGTCATGAAAGAGTCTGCCCGGGCCGGAATCAGCTTTATCCGTTCTATGAGCGAGGAATATTTTATTCCGGCGGATTTCTTTGAAAAACATGATATTCACATCCATATTCCGGAGGGCGCTGTGCCGAAGGACGGACCGTCGGCCGGTGTGACCATGGCAACGGCCATGCTTTCTGCGATCACAGGAATTCCGGTAAAGGCCAGTGTGGCTATGACCGGTGAGATTACCCTTCGGGGCCGGGTACTTCCGATCGGCGGCTTGAAAGAAAAGCTGCTGGCAGCCAAAGTTGCCAAAATCAAAACAGTAGTTGTTCCGGCCAAGAACCGTAAGGATGTGGAAGAAATGGACGGGGAAATTTATGAAGGCATGGAAATTATCTATGCAGAAGTCATGGAAGATGTTTTAAAGACAGCTCTTGTCCATATGCCTGAAAAGACAGAAAGTGAATAAAGGAGATCCTATGCACGTTATAAAAAATGTAAATCTGGAAACTGTCTGCGGGATTACGAGCAAACTTCCGGAAAATACCCTTCCGGAAGTGGCTTTTGCCGGAAAATCCAACGTGGGAAAATCTTCTCTTATCAATGGATTGATGAACCGGAAATCCTATGCCCGGACTTCCCAGCAGCCTGGAAAGACACAGACAATTAATTTCTATAATATCAATGAAGAGATTTATTTTGTCGATCTGCCTGGTTACGGTTATGCCAAGGTTTCTGAGGCTGTCAAAGCAAAATGGGGAACGATGATCGAGCGTTATCTGCATACGTCGGAGCAGCTTCGGCTTGTATTTTTGCTTATTGATATCCGTCATGAACCATCGGCCAATGATAAGCATATGTATCAGTGGATCGTGGATCAGGGCTTTAATCCGGTGATCATTGCTACGAAGCTGGATAAACTGAAACGCAGCCAGGTTCCGAAGCAGGTGAAACAGATCCGGGTTGGCCTTAATGTAACGGAAGGGACGCCGATCGTTCCATTCTCTGCAGTGAGCAAGCAGGGGCGGGATGAAATCTGGAATCTAATTGAACAATATGCGTTAAACTTATAGTAAAAATCCTCCATTTCGTATATAATAATAAGTACGAAATGGGGGATTTTTATGCGTTTAACATTTTCTGGAGCCGCTCACGAAGTGACGGGAAGCTGTCACTATCTGGAAGCGTGCGGACACAAAATATTTATTGATTATGGGATGGAACAGGGAGAAGATTTTTTTGAAAATCAGCCGGTAGCAGCCGCCGCTGCCGAAATCGATTATGTGTTTTTGACCCATGCCCATATTGACCATTCCGGATTGCTGCCTTTATTATATGCGGAAGGTTTTCGGGGAACTGTTTTTGCAACCAATGCAACAAAACAGCTTTGTGGTATTATGCTTCGTGACAGTGCCCACATTCAGGAATTTGAGGCAGAGTGGAAGAACCGCAAAGGACGCCGGGCCGGAAAACCGGAAGTCGTGCCGACGTATACGATGGAGGATGCAGAAGGTGTTCTTGAGCATTTTGCGGGCTGTGATTATAACAAGATCATTGACATATGCCCGGGAATCCGTATCCGTTTTACCGATGTGGGGCATTTGCTTGGTTCTTCGTGCATAGAGGTATGGATCAGTGAAAACGGATTGCAGAAGAAGATTGTTTTTTCCGGGGATGTGGGCAACACTCATCAGCCGTTGATCAAAGATCCGTCGATGGTTGAAGAGGCGGATTACGTGGTTATCGAATCGACTTATGGCGACCGTTCCCATGGACAGACCCGACCGGATTATGTGGAAGAACTCAGCCGGATCATCCAGGAAACCTTTGACCGGGGCGGTAATGTAGTTATTCCATCCTTTGCGGTGGGGCGTACTCAGGAAATGCTTTATTTCATCCGGCAGATCAAGGCGGAGAATCGGATAAAGGGACATGATAATTTTGAAGTTTATGTAGATAGTCCGCTGGCCATTGAGGCAACAACGATATTTAATCAAAATATTTATGAATGTTTCGACGAGGAGGCCATGGAACTGGTCAAGCAGGGAATCAATCCGATCACCTTTCCCGGACTGAAAACTTCTGTTTCCAGTGAAGAGTCAAAGGCGATCAATTTCGACAGCCGGCCGAAGGTGATTCTTTCTGCATCCGGCATGTGTGAAGCCGGACGGATTCGCCATCATTTGAAACATAATCTGTGGCGGCCGGAATGTACGGTTTTGTTTGTCGGCTATCAGGCCAACGGAACCCTTGGACGGGCATTGGTGGAAGGGACTCAGGAAGTGAAGCTCTTCGGTGAGACGATCGAGGTCTGCGCTCATATTGAACAGTTGGCCGGAATCAGCGGTCATGCGGATAAGCAGGGATTGATCCGCTGGCTTCAGGGATTTAAAAAGAAGCCGGAACGGGTGTTTGTTGTTCATGGTGAAGATGCTGTGTGTGAAGCATTTACAGAGTGTCTGAAAAACGAATACGGTTACGATGCGGTGGCGCCGTACAGCGGCACCAGTTATGATCTTGTTGATAATAGTTGTGTGGTTGAAGCCGTACCGGTTCGAAAGTCGAAGAAGGCGGCGGCCAGAAAGTCCAGTTCTGTATTTGAACGGCTTGTGGCTGCGGGAAGACGGCTTATGGTCGTTATACAGCATAATGAAGGCGGAGCCAATAAGGATTTGGCGAGACTTGCCGATCAGATCAATAATCTCTGTGATAAATGGGACAGATAGATTGAAAAATGCGGATTACTCATCCGCATTTTTTTTTGTCAGTAATGTTGTCATTAAATAATTATAAATTTCGCTGCTCTGTTTGTGCCAGTGGTCACAGATCAGTTCGGCCTGAAACTCGGTAGGCACGGTGAGCTGCAGTTTGAGCAGCGGTTCCTTTCCATCTTTGAGAAGAAGTTCTACGTCAAATTCCTGATTTTTTTTCGGAAGATAGCTGGCGGTCACTTCATTCGTCTGGCGGAGGGCATAATGTTTATCTTCCAGGTAGGCGCAGATATCATTTTTAATGCCGTCAGAGATAGAGGAGGAAAAGGCTTCCAGAGTTTCTCTGCCGGAAGGCGTCAGCTGATAGTAGGAGCTGTTGTTTTTCTGGTCAACGGAAATAAACTGGGCCTCGATCAAATCGGATATGGCCGCCTGAGTTGTAAAGTAGGTGGTGTATCCTTTGTCCAGAAGAAACTCACACACCTGAGAATTTGTGAGAGGAAATTCAGAGGCGTTCAGAATATAGAGAATCATTAATTTGTATAAAGTGGATGGATCGGCAATCATAAATGTTCCTTTCCTGACCGTTTGCCAGTGTCCTATAGGGGCGAATACAGCCGTCCCTGCCAGGTGGCTTGGGTTTTAAATGTGTGATGAATCGTGTTCAGAACCTGTTTTTTGTGGACGCTCCACAGGGGAGCTGTTAATAAGTTCTTTGGGCCGTCCCCGGTGATACGGTGAATGACGATTTCCGGGGGCAGGATCTCAATGCATCGGATGACTAAATCCGTATACTCTTCAAGCGTCAGTATGTGAAAAGGCCGCATACGGTAAATAGTGTCGAGATCTGTTCCGCGCAGTACATGAAGCAGCTGTAATTTGATTCCCTGGATCGGCTGCTGTGCAAGAAAATGATGGGTTTCTAAAATATCGTCTTCCGATTCCCCGGGAAGTCCGAGAATCGTATGGACGATCGTCTCGATACCGGCTTCTCTCAGGCGGTCGAGGGCATCTGTAAAAACATCCAGAGAGTAACTGCGGCGGATAAAACGGGCAGTGTCCTCATGGATCGTTTGAAGTCCAAGTTCGACCCAGACGGGCTTTATCTTACTTATACGTTTTAGAAGTTCAATGACATCCTGTGAGAGACAGTCCGGCCGGGTAGCAATGGAGAGAACTGCAGTCTCAGGATGGCAAATGGCAGACATATACAGTTTTTCCAAATATTCTATCGGTCCATAGGTATTTGTAAATGCCTGA
>CATZYB010000011.1 GCA_958426095.1 uncultured Lachnospiraceae bacterium | reverse complement strand
CTGCTTCGTTATTTTAATCCGATCGGTGCCCACGAGAGCGGACGTATCGGAGAAAATCCAAAGGGTATTCCGAACAATCTTGTGCCATATATCACTCAGGTGGCTGTTGGCAAACTGGAATCTCTCGGAGTCTTTGGCGATGATTATGATACGCCGGATGGCACAGGTGTGAGAGATTATATTCATGTAGTAGATCTTGCGATCGGCCATGTAAAAGCCATTGAAAAAATGGAAAAGATCCATGACGGCGTTTTGATCTATAATCTCGGTACAGGTATTGGTTACAGCGTTCTTGATATTGTCAAGGGCTTTGAAAAGGCTGTCGGACAGCCGATTCCGTATACCATTAAACCAAGACGTCCCGGGGATATCGCAACCTGTTATGCCGATCCGTCTCTGGCGAAGAAAGAACTGGGATGGGAGGCCGTCCGCGATCTGAATAAGATGTGTGAAGATTCCTGGCGGTGGCAGAAAAATAATCCGGAAGGATATGCGGAATAAAGTTTAAAATCAGAGAGAGCCTTCTCCGTAAGATCATGAGTGGTTTTGCGGAGGAGGCTTTTTGTCTGATGTAATATTAGCGCTTGACATCAGTACGAAATCATACTATACTGTTGAAGTGCTATTTTGTACTGAATGGAGGCGGCCTATGGAAAAACAAATGAATGTGGAAATGAAACGAATGAACTATCTGGCAAATGAAATTGATGGTGCCTATCACGAGGCTGCATTAAAACTGGGGTTGTCAGACAGCGGGATGATGATCCTTTATGCGATTTGTAATAATGGAGATACGTGTCTGTTGAACGATATTACCCGTTTGTCGGGAATCCGTAAACAGACGATCAATTCGGCACTGCGCAAGTTGGAAAATGAAGGGATTGTCTATCTGGAAAATTTCAGTGGAAGAAAGAAAAAAGTATGTCTTACGGATAAGGGGAAAAAATTGGCCAAAGATACGGTGATTCGCATCATTGCGATTGAAAATGAGATTTTAACTTCCTGGACAGAGGCGGAGTTGGGGCTTTATATAGAACTTACGGAGAGATACCTTTCATTATTTAAGGAAAAGATCAAGGAGTTGTAATATTGAACATTCAATTATCAGAACATTTTAACTATAAAAAATTACTTCGATTTACACTGCCGTCAATTGTAATGATGATTTTCACATCAATTTATGGTGTGGTCGACGGTTTTTTTGTTTCAAATTTTGTAGGGAAAACGCCCTTTGCCGCCGTTAATTTTATCATGCCTTTTCTCATGATCCTCGGCTCTGTCGGTTTTATGTTTGGTACGGGCGGCAGTGCGCTGATCTCCAAAACGATGGGTGAGGGCGATAAGGAAAGAGCAAAGAGACTGTTCTCACTTTTTATTTATGTGTCGGCGGGCTGCGGCATTGTCATTGCTGTGCTGGGACTTATTTTCATCCGTCCCATTGCCGGTCTGCTTGGAGCAGAGGGTACGATGCTGGATAACTGTGTGACTTATGGTCGGATTATTTTGGCGGCCCTTCCGGCTTATATGCTCCAATATGAATTTCAAAGCTTTTTTGTAACAGCAGAAAAGCCACAGTTAGGGCTGGCTGTGACCATTGCGGCGGGTGTGACCAATATGGTGTTGGATGCCCTTTTTGTTGCCGTATTTTCCTGGGGACTTCCGGGGGCTGCGGCGGCGACGGCAATCAGCCAGTGTGTTGGAGGATTTCTCCCTCTGATTTATTTTGTACGGCCGAATTCCAGTCTTTTACATTTGACAAAAACAAAGTATGACGGCGGTGCGTTGTTAAAAGCCTGTACGAATGGTGCGTCAGAGCTGATGTCCAATATTTCTATGTCCATTGTCAGTATGCTCTATAATGTACAGTTAATTAAATATGCCGGAGAGGATGGCGTTGCTGCCTATGGTGTGCTGATGTATGTCAATATGATATTTCTGGCTGCATTTATCGGCTATTCAGTGGGTACGGCTCCTATCATCGGTTATAATTATGGAGCCGGAAATCACGGCGAATTAAAAAATCTTTTGAAAAGGAGTCTGAAGATCATAGGGACATTTTCGGTATTCATGGTAATCGCGGCGGAAGTTTTGGCAAGGCCTCTTGCTGTGATATTTGTAGGTTATGACCAGGGCCTGCTTGAATTGACCCTCCGTGGTTTTGTTATATATTCCTTTTCTTTCTTATTCTCGGGGATTGCTATTTTTGGTTCGTCTTTTTTCACCGCATTAAATGACGGTCTTATTTCTGCATTGATCTCTTTTTTGAGAACACTACTTTTCCAGGTGGCTGCAGTATTGATATTTCCGTTGATCTTGGGGATTGACGGCATTTGGATATCTATTGTTGCCGCCGAATTGATGGCTGCCGTTGTAACGAGTCTGTTTCTGGTTACGAAACGGAAAAAATATCACTATTGATGATGGGGAGAGTTTCCGCAGGATTGCATACGGAACTCTCCCTTTACTATATTTTTACGTATCCAGAGTAAGGGCTGTTGCGGATATACCAAATTCCAGGTCCGGGGCGGTGAGAAGCCGTTCCGCATTCAGAAGGCCATATCCCTGCTGATTGCGCGGAAGGTGTAAATCGGTTGCCGTATTTTGAAGATAATATTTGACCTGTTCATTGGTCATCAATGGATATTTGCTCAAAAAAAGGGCAGCGGCACCAGAGACGATGGGGGTCGCCATGGAGGTGCCGCTACGGGCTGTATAACCGGAAGTTTTTCCGTAATAGGGCGGGCAGCAGGAGATGATGTCAGAACCGGGAGCAACGATATCCGGTTTGGGAATCATCCGTTTTGTTGGACCCCGGCCGGAATAGTTGTGAATCCGGTTGCCGCCGAGAATGATGGTTTTATCATCATCAGAGGAACCGACAGTGATCACCTTCCGGCTGATACCGGGGGAAGTAACGGACATTCTCCTGGGGCCGTTATTTCCGGCCGCAACGATGACCGTAATTCCGTTATCCCAGGCCGCATTAACACTTTGCACGAGAATCGATTTTTCTTCGTCCACATCTGTGCTTTCTGAGCCGACGGAGATATTCAGGATACGAATATTATAAAGCTGACGGTTGTCGATGACCCATCGAATAGCATCGAGAATATGAGGAATGGAACCGTTTCCGGAGGAATCCAGAACTTTTCCGACGATCAGATGGGCTTCCGGCGCAATTCCCCGGTATCTGCCTTGTGAGTGCCGTCCGCTGCCGGCAATAATGCCGCAGACATGGGTTCCATGGCCGTTATCGTCGTAACATTCCGGACGGTGATGGATAAAATCTTTGAAGGCTGTAATTCTATTTGAAGGAAGAATGAAATCCTCGTGGGGATAAATACCGGTATCCAGGACGGCGACACCTATGGATTTTCCTGTATAGGGCAGGAGCCGCGGACTGTCAGCGTGAATAATTTTACGTGATAGATACATAGAATCGCCTGTTTTTTATATAATATATGTAATTTGATGTAAAAATTGAATGTCTTTAAAAATATTCTTGCATAATCCATCAAGTTATTATATGATTGGGGTTAGAATTCAAGTCAGGAGGAAGCACGTATGGACAAAATTAAAATGACGACACCATTGGTTGAGATGGATGGCGACGAAATGACCCGTATTCTCTGGAAAATGATCAAAGATGAATTACTGGAGCCATTTGTAGAATTAAATACTGAATATTATGATCTGGGATTGGAATACCGTAATGAAACGGACGACCAGGTGACAGTGGACTCCGCAGAGGCTACGAAAAAATATGGCGTTGCTGTAAAATGTGCGACGATCACTCCGAATGCTGCCCGTATGGATGAGTATAATCTGAAAGAAATGTGGAAAAGTCCGAACGGCACGATCCGTGCGATTTTGGATGGAACTGTTTTCAGGGCGCCGATCATTGTAAAGGGTATTGAGCCGAATGTAAAGACATGGACAAAACCGATCACACTGGCGAGACATGCTTATGGCGATGTATATAAAGGAACTGAGATGAAGATACCGGGAGCCGGTAAAGTGGAGCTGGTATATACCGCCGCTGACGGAACAGAAACCCGGGAACTGGTTCATGAATTTGATGGACCGGGTATTGTGCAGGGCGTACATAATGTTGAAAAATCCATCCGAAGCTTTGCTCACAGCTGCTTCAAATATGCGTTGGATACAAACCAGGATCTGTGGTTCGCAACAAAGGATACGATTTCTAAAAAATATGACCATACATTTAAGGATATTTTCCAGGAAATTTATGATGCGGACTATGCAGAAGCCTTTGAGGCCGCTGGTCTGGAGTATTTTTACACATTGATCGACGATGCTGTAGCCCGTGTTATGAAATCTGAAGGCGGGTATATCTGGGCATGTAAGAACTATGATGGCGATGTTATGAGCGATATGGTATCCTCTGCTTTCGGTTCTTTGGCCATGATGACTTCCGTACTTGTATCTCCGGAAGGTTATTACGAATATGAGGCCGCCCATGGTACGGTCCAGAGACATTATTATAAATATCTGGCTGGAGAAGAGACATCCACAAACTCTGTGGCAACGATTTTTGCATGGACCGGGGCGCTTAGAAAACGCGGCGAGCTGGACGGCAATCAGGCATTAATGGATTTTGCTGATAAGTTGGAAAAAGCTACCGTTCAGACGATCGAATCCGGTAAAATGACAAAAGACCTGGTACTTCTGACGACATTGAAAGAAGTAACCGAACTGACGAGTGAAGGATTTATCAAAGCGATTCGTGAGAATCTGGAAGCTATGATGTAAAAAAATAAATACTTTGAGATATAAAGTCCCCCTTTGCTGATATCGATGGAGATATTGACAGAGGGGGATTTTTGCGTTAATGTATTGACATAAAGTGTATAATTGTATACAATTATACATAAACGTTCACAAATTAGTTAATTAAAGCGATTAAGTGAGACAGGAACAGGAGTGTGAATTATGGATAATCGTAATGTAGTCATGAATCCGCATGACAATTTGCTGACCCTGGAAGAGCATTTTTATGCGCTTCAGGATGTTAAAGAACCGAATGTTTTCCGGAATCTTTTTCCATATGAAGAAGTACCAAAGATAGTATTTAATCATAGAGTTGTGCCGCCGAACATGCCGGAGGAGATCTGGATCACAGATACGACTTTCCGTGACGGACAGCAGTCCCGGGCGCCGTATTCTACAGAGCAGATCGTGACATTATTTGACTATATGCATCGATTGAGCGGTCCGAAGGGAATTATCCGTCAGAGTGAATTTTTTCTTTACAGTGAAAAAGACCGAAATGCGGTATATAAATGTATGGAACGGGGATATGAGTTTCCTGAAATAACGTCCTGGATCCGGGCGAACAAGAAAGATTTTGAGCTTGTCCGTGAAATGGGGATTAAGGAAACCGGCATCCTGGTCAGCTGTTCTGATTATCATATTTTCTATAAAATGAAGATGACCCGTAAACAGGCGATGGAACATTATTTAAGTGTTGTCCGGGAGTGTCTGGAAACCGGTGTGCGGCCGAGATGCCATCTGGAAGATATTACCCGTTCTGATATTTATGGCTTTGTTATTCCATTCTGTCTGGAACTTCAGAGACTGGGTGAAAGTTATGGTATTCCGATCAAGATTCGTGCCTGCGATACGATGGGCTATGGCGTAAACTTTACCGGCGCGGCCATTCCGCGGTCGGTTCCGGGAATCATTTACGGCTTGAATGTTCATGCCGGAGTGCCGTCCAATATGATCGAATGGCATGGGCACAACGATTTTTATAAGGCAGTTGTCAATTCTTCAACAGCCTGGTTGTACGGCGCCAGTGCGGTCAACTGTTCCCTCTTCGGTATCGGAGAACGTACCGGAAACACACCGCTGGAGGCTATGGTTTTTGAATATGCCCAGCTTCGTGGAACATTGGATGGTATGGATACAACGGTGATCACAGAGATGGCCGAGTACTATGAAAAAGAAATCGGATATAAGCTGCCTTCCAGAACACCGTTTGTCGGGAAGAATTTCAATGTGACCCGTGCCGGCATTCATGCGGACGGTCTGCTTAAAAACGAAGAGATTTATAATATTTTTGATACGGAAAAATTCCTGAACCGTCCGGTTATGGTAGCCGTTTCCAATACCTCGGGGCTGGCGGGCATTGCCCATTGGATCAATACATATTTCCGCCTGAAAGGGGAAAAATGTGTGACAAAGTCGGATCCGCTCATCAGATATGTAAAAGAATGGGTGGATAAGGAATATGAAGGCGGACGTGTGACATCGCTGACAGATGAAGAACTTTTAAAAGTGATCGATGAAGGATGCAAAGCCTGTAATTATACCATTGGGGCTTAGGAGGCCGCATTATGTTAAAAAATGAATATTCGCTGACAGAAAAGGTTTATCAGAATCTTCGCTCGGATATTCTTTCCGGAACATTCCGAGACCAGGAAGAACTGCGGGAGACTGCGTTGGCGAAGACTTATGGCGTCAGTCGGACGCCGGTACGTGAAGCTATCCGCCAGTTGGCGTTGGAAGGACTTGTGGATACCATACCGAATCGCGGAGCCTATGTGCATAATATCCATGGAAAAGATGTGAAAGATGTCTATGCCATACGTTCTCTGCTGGAAGGACTGGCGGCTCGGTGGGCCGTGGAGAATATTACGGATGAGCAGATCGAAGCTATGGAAGAAGTCCTTTATATGTCCGAATACTATCGAAAAAAAGAACTGTGGGAACAGGTCTATGTCTGTGACAATAAGTTTCATGATCTGATGTATGCCGCTTCGGGAAGTCACATCCTGGAACATATGCTTAGAACTTTCCAT
The DNA here is from genome assembly GCA_958426095.1 of uncultured Lachnospiraceae bacterium. Taxonomy (GTDB): domain Bacteria; phylum Bacillota; class Clostridia; order Lachnospirales; family Lachnospiraceae; genus Frisingicoccus. The sequence goes on along the minus strand of CATZYB010000011.1, from coordinate 19,483 downwards.
GAATATGTTCAGCAGGTACGCAAATCCGCCCTTCAGAATGAAAAGCGGGCCAAGAGTTCTTTTGAAGAGCATGAGGCCATACTGGAGGCTATAAAAAAAAGGCAGGCCGATGAAGCGGCCGATCTGGCCAAACAACATATTGAAAATGCTGTGGAGAGCTGGAAATCCAACGATGCGATCCATGCAGTGGAATAAAAGATAAAAATCCTGTTCATATACAGAGCAAAGAAGGCTGGAGCCCGTTGAAGGTTCCAGCCTTTTGATATTTTTAGTCAACTAACGTTTCCCATTCTTCCATCCGTTCAAGCAGCTCTTCGTCCAATGTTTCATGTTCTTCATTGATTTCCATCAGACGCTTTACATCGGTAGCAATATCATTCTGTGTAAGAAGTTCATCCAGTTCACGAATGCGTTCTTCGATTTCAGCGATACGATTTTCAATCTTTTTGATCTGATTCTGGCGTTTTCGTTCCCTGGCCTGTTCTTCCTTTTGCCTCTGATAGTCGTCCCTTCCGGCGGGTTTCGCCGGGATATTGTCCGTATGTATATCATCCGGAAGAGAATCCGGAGTTATAACTGCCTTAAAACCACCGGAAGAATCGATGGAAGGATGTTCCTTCTTTTCAAGATAATGGTCATAATTACCTGAATAGCTGTTGAGTCCGCCGCCGGTCAGGTCAAGGATCCGGGTGGCTGTCTGATTGATAAAATAACGGTCATGAGAAACATAAAGGACTGTGCCGTCGTAGTTTTGCAGGGCCTCTTCAAGAATCTCCCGGGACTGAATATCCAGGTGGTTTGTAGGCTCGTCCAATATAAGAAAATTAGCATGGGAGAGCATGAGCTTTGCCATGGAAACACGGCCGCGTTCGCCGCCGCTTAGAGTCTTTATTGGTTTAAAGACGTCATCTCCGGTAAAGAGAAATGCAGCAAGCACATTACGGATCCTTGTATTATTTAGTGTCGGATAGTCGTCCGAAATTTCTTCGAAAATAGTTTTCTCATCGTGAAGGACCTGGTGTTCCTGATCGTAGTAACCGATATGCACTTTTGCTCCGAGACGCATCTCACAAGTGTCGGCGGGGAGGAGACCATTGATGATTTTTAATATGGTTGTTTTTCCGGCGCCGTTGTCGCCGATGAGAGCAACCCGTTCTCCCCGTTTGATGTCCATGGAAATGTCCTGGAACAGACATTCGCCGTCGAAACTTTTGGATAAATGTTCGATGAATAGAACATCATTACCGCTGGTTGTATCCGGCTTCAGCAAAATCCGCATACCGGCTTCTTCTTCAAAAGGTTTGTTGATGACCTCCATCTTATCCAGCATTTTTTCACGGCTTTCGGCCCGTTTGATGGATTTTTCACGATTGAAGGAACGGAGCTTTTGGATGACCGCCTCCTGATGAGCAATCTCAGCCTGCTGGTTTAACCAGGCTTTCCTCTGAATATCGCGGAGCTGGGCCTTTTTTGTGGCATAATCTGTGTAATTTCCCTTAAAAACATGGCCCTCGTGGTGATCGATCTCGATAATTTTCGTCACAACTTTGTCAAGGAAATAACGGTCATGGGCCACGATAATGACCGAACCTCGATAATTCATAAGAAAAGTTTCCAGCCAGGCGGTGGAGTTCATATCCAGATGGTTTGTAGGCTCGTCCAGCAAGAGAATGTCCGGTTTGGACAGAAGAAGACGGCCAAGAGCTACACGGGTCTTTTGTCCGCCGGAGAGCAGATGAACTTCTTTATTAAATTCTTCTTCTTCAAATCCAAGTCCTTTCAGGACGCCGACAACTTCACTCCGGTAGGCATAGCCGTTCTGGTCCTCAAAGGATTGACGCAGACGGGCATAGGTTTTAAGAAGGCTGTCCAGCGCTTCTCCCTGAGCATCTTTCATAGAAAGTTCGACTTCGGCCATACGCTGTTCCATAGCAATGACATCCTTTTTTACATCCAATAATTCCTCATAGATTGTCCGATGGGAATCTCTGGAGTGGTGCTGGGCCAGATAGCCGATGGTTTTTCCTTTAGCCAGAGTGACGTTTCCCTCATCGGGAGAGAGTTCCTCCATGATGATTTTCAGAAGGGTGGATTTTCCGGCGCCGTTGATGCCGACAATGGCGGCTTTTTCATGATCTTCAATATGAAAAGATATATCGTTCAGTATCACGTCAGTTCCAAAGGCTTTGGAAATGTGGTGACATGCAAGTATCATATATATTTACATTCCTTTCCGGGTATAGTATCGGAATCTATTTTAGCACAGGAAAAAAATTGTGTAAACAGAAGAAAAAAGAAGAAAGAAAGTTTGACAATTTTAAAACGATTCGTTATAATAAATTAAAAGTATATTATGATTATTATTTAACAATTGGTCATAAAGATATGGGATAGGGTGTTGAATGATGAAACAAAGGGAAATTTCGGCTGCGGTCATTCGTCGGCTGCCGCGATATTATCGATACTTAGGAGAGCTGCTGCAAAACGATGTCGTGCGTATCTCCTCCAAAGAGCTGAGTAACCGAATGCGGGTGACGGCTTCTCAGATACGTCAGGATCTGAATAATTTTGGAGGATTCGGACAGCAGGGTTACGGCTATAATGTGGAATATCTTCACAGTGAGATCGGAAAGATTCTTGGATTGGATGTCCGGCACAATATGATCATTATTGGCGCTGGTAATCTGGGACAGGCTCTGGCAAACTATAATTTTGAAAAAGTGGGATTTCATTTGATTGGAATTTTCGATACAAATCCGCGTTTGAAGGGCGTTTCTGTTCGAGGCATCGAGATTTATATGATGGATATGCTGGATGATTTTGTTGCGAACAATCAGGTCGATGTGGTGACGCTCACTGTGCCGAAACGTCAGGCTGTAGAGATTGGCCATCATCTGGAGAAGATCGGCATCAAAGCTATCTGGAATTTTGCCCCGACAGATCTGAATGTATCTGAAAATGTCTGTGTTAAGAATGTTCATCTGAACGAGAGCCTGATGACGCTTTCCTACGAGTACAGGGCTATGTATAATCAGGATGAAGGGGATAGCCAGGACTGAAGTTGATAAAAATGATTATAGGAATCGGAACAGATTTAATAGAGATCGAACGCATCAAAAAAGCCTGCGTTAAGGAGGCTTTTTTGTTGCGTTCTTTTACGTTAGAGGAGCGGGCGTGCATTGATGGACGTCCGGAACGGGCTGCGGGAAATTTTGCTGTAAAGGAAGCCGTTTCAAAAGCCATGGGAACAGGGTTTCGGGGAATCGGTTTAAATGAGATTGAAGTGCTTCGGGATGCCTTTGGAAAACCTTATATAAATCTTTATGGACGGGCTGAAAAAAGAGCGGAAGCCATGGGAATCTGCCGGTGGCATGTGTCTATCAGCAATACAAAAACCCTGGCGGCCGCCTATGTGATCGGTGAAGGAGTGGTAGAATGAAAACGGTGGTAACAGGCGGTGAAATGAAAGCAATTGATACGTATACGATACAGACTCTGGGTATTCCTTCATTGGTGCTCATGGAGCGGGCGGCCCTTTCTATGGTCCGCCGTATGAAGGAACAGATTACAAAGACAGATCGTATCCTTTGTGTCTGCGGTGCAGGAAATAACGGCGGCGATGCTGTCGCTGTGGCCCGTATTCTCTTTGGACAGGGTTATGCTGCGGCTCTTTATATGGCAGGAAAACCGGAAAAATGGACGGAAGAAACAAAAAAACAGATTCAGATAGCAAGAAATGTGGGTGTACCTGAATATAATGAATTAGACCTTACCCATGTCCGGGTGGTCGTGGACGGGCTTTTCGGTATCGGGCTGTCAAAGAATGTCAGAGAACCTTATCATACAATGATCGAAAGAATAAATATGTGGCGGGAGGGCAGTGAACGTCGGAAAGTATGGGCTGTGGACGTGCCATCCGGCCTCTCTTCGGACACGGGGCAGGTTCTTGGCTGCGCGGTGAAAGCAGATGTGACGGTGACCTTTGGTTATATGAAACGGGGAATGATCCTCTATCCGGGGCGGGACATTGCAGGTGTCTGCTTTGCAGAGGATATCGGTTTTCCGAAAAAGTCTCTGGAAATGAATCCTGCGGCGGGTTTTTCCTGTGATGTACAGGATTTTGAACAACTGCCGGAGCGAAAAAATGATTCCAATAAGGGAAGTTATGGTAAAATATTAATCATTGCAGGCAGTAAAAATATGAGCGGCGCCGCTTATTTTTCCGGACGGGCTGCTTATGCTTCCGGAGCCGGGCTTGTCCGTATCCTGACACCGGAAGCAAATCGTATCATTCTTCAAAGTCAGCTTCCTCAGGCCATGATCTCGGTCTGGGAGGAAGTGGATGACAACGCATTGAAGGAAATACTGGATTGGGCGGACGCACTGGTTATTGGCCCGGGGATCGGTACGGCCTGCGAGATGGCAGAAAACATCGAAAAAGTTCTTCAAATGGCTGATCGTCCGATTGTTTTGGATGCAGACGGTTTGAATCTTCTGGCGGAGCATGAATCCTGGTATTCAATGATCGAGGGACATGCGATCGTCACTCCCCATATGGGTGAAATGGCCCGGCTGACAGGCCGGTCCATCGGAGATTTGAAAGCTGACAGGGCGAAGGCGGCCGGGGAATTTGCTCAAAGCCGGAAACTCATCTGTGTTTTAAAAGACAGTTCGACGGTAGTGTCTGACGGTGAACAGATGTATTTTAACTGCAGCGGTAATCACGGGATGGCCACCGGAGGTTCCGGCGATGTGCTTGCAGGAATGATCGGAGCGCTTATCGGCGCCCGTATGGAGTTATTTAAAGCCGCCTATATGGGCGTTTATCTTCACGGGTGTGCCGGAGATACGGCGGCGGAGCGTTTCAGCGCCAGAGGTATGACCAGTGTGGAGATTATAGAAGGTCTTTTGGAAGTGTTTGCAAGACTGAATTGAGAAACCGAGGTTGAGATTGAATTGAACAAGAGTGAAACAGGAAGTATCTATCGGATTTATGCCAGGATAGATTTAGATGCTTTAAAATATAACGTAGACGGAATTAAAAAGTGCACGGCAGATGGCGCCCTGCTGATGGGAGTTATCAAAGCGGATGCCTACGGACATGGAGCAAAGATTTTTGCCCATGAGCTGGATGAAATGGGATTTAACTGGTTTGCCGTAGCCACGGCGGACGAAGGTATCGAACTGCGCCGGGACGGTATCAGGGAACCGATACTGGTACTTGGCTATACCTGTGAGGCCCAGTATCCGGACATGATACAGTGGGGCATTACGCCGACGATTTACAGTTATGAAATGGCGGAAGCATTTGATGCGGCGGCAGGAATTGCCGGGAAAATTGCTGACATACATATAAAAATCGATACGGGAATGAGCCGTATCGGATTTTTGCCGGGAAAAGAAAGTCTGGACGAAATTGAGAAGATCAGTCGTTTGGAGAATATCCGGATTCAGGGGATGTTTACACATTTTGCCTGTGCGGATATGCGTGATAAGACCCATGTGGACGGCCAGATCGCTAAATTTCGTGAGATGATCGACGGTGTTAAAAGGCGGGGGATTGAGGTGGAGATTTTTCACTGCTCCAACAGTGCGTCGATCATGGAATTACAGTCGGAGCATATGAACATGGTTCGGGCAGGGATTATCCTTTATGGGTTATATCCGTCGCATGAAATGGAAGAAGAGCGGCTGCCTTTGAGACCGGTCATGTCGTTACACAGCCATGTGGTTCATGTCAAGGAAGTACCGGCGGGCGTCACGGTTGGTTATGGAGCGACCTATGTGACTAAGGGACCGACACGGATCGCTACCATTCCGGTGGGTTATGCGGATGGATATCCAAGATCCCTTTCCAATCGGGCGTCGGTGCTGATCCGTGGTCAACGGGCGCCGATCATCGGAAGAATATGTATGGACCAGTTCATGGTGGATGTGACAGATATACCGGAGGCGGCTGATGGTGATGTGGTCACATTGATCGGAAAGGACGGACGGGAAATGATTTCCGTTGAGGAGATTTCTGAAATGGCCGGTTCCTTTAACTATGAATTTGTCTGTGATGTGTCCCGGAGGGTGCCAAGGGTATATATGAAAAATGGGAAAACGGCAGGTATCGTTAATTATTTGCGCTGACAGTGGAATTTGACAGGAACCTTAACCCCCTGATGAATATACTTAAGATAAATGGGAATAATTCATCTTAGAGATTTATCAGGAGTGTGAAATGTGTGGTTATTAAACGCGGAGATATATTTTATGCCGATTTAAGACCGGTGGTCGGATCGGAACAGGGCGGCGTGAGACCAGTCCTGATCATTCAGAACGACACCGGAAATAAGCACAGTCCAACGGTTATCTGTGCGGCAATTACCTCACGAATGAATAAAGCGAAGCTTCCGACCCATGTGGAGCTGGATGCGTCCAGATATCAGCTGGTGAAGGATTCAGTCATTCTTTTGGAGCAGGTGCGGACTATTGATAAAAAACGTTTAAAAGAAAAAGTATGCCATTTGGATGTGGAAATTCTAAAAAAGGTAGACAAGGCGCTGAGTATCAGTTTAGAATTATAAGATAAATATACATGAAGGAGAAGATATAAGTATGGACGAAGGTAATCCCTGGAGAAAAACTTTTGGGAAATGGTTCAGAAATGATTCTGACGATGAAAAACAGGAAGAAAAGATGGAAGAAGAGATCATTCAGATGGTCAGCGAGGGGCATGAGCAGGGGGCTATCGATGCCCAGGAAGCTAAGATGATCAGTAATATTATGGAATTTGACGATAAGCTGGCTTCGGAAGTAATGACGCACCGGAAGCATATTGCAGGTTTTGAAGTGGAAATGCCGCTGCGGGAGATCGCCATACGTATGGCGGACGATCGGTATTCCAGATATCCGGTGTATGAAAAAGATGTGGATAACATTGTAGGTATTTTACATATCAAAGATGTTTTAAAATCTTTGCTGGCCTGTCCGGAGGGAAAACCGATCCGGGAAGTCATGCGTCAGCCATATTTTGTCCCGGAGACACAGAATATCAGCCATCTTTTTCGTGAGATGAAAAATAAATCTGTCCACCTGGCCATCGTGATCGATGAGTACGGTCAGACGGCCGGAGTGATTTCCATGGAAGATATTCTGGAAGAGATCGTTGGAAATATTCTGGATGAATATGATGTGGATGAGCATTTTATTCAGGAGTTGGAAGACCATACATATTTAATGAAAGGTCTGACGGAGCTTTCAGAAGTGGAGGATGTTCTGAAAATCGAATTTGACGATGATTTCGATACGCTGAATGGTTTTCTCATATCGCGGCTGGAGCATATCCCTTCGGAAGATGAAAAGGCCAGTGTATCTTACAGGGGATATCGTTTCCAGGTCATCGGAGTCGCCGATAATATGATACAGATGGTAAAAGTGGCTCCGCTTCAAAACAAGACCTTGCAAGAATCCTAAATGGATGATAGAATATTACAGTTAGAAACGAATTATAGAAAAGATAAGGAGTGTTATTATGTCAGGACATTCAAAGTTCGCCAACATAAAACATAAAAAAGAAAAGAATGATGCTGCAAAGGGTAAGATTTTTACGATCATTGGTCGTGAAATTGCCGTAGCTGTTAAAGAAGGCGGGGCTGACCCTGCAAACAACAGCCGTCTTCGTGATGTCATTGCCAAGGCTAAAGCAAATAATATGCCGAATGATACTATTGAGCGTGGTATCAAACGTGCCGCAGGCGATGATGGTTCCGTAAACTACGAGAACGTTACATACGAAGGATATGGACCGGGCGGTATTGCTATTATTGTCGAGACATTAACGGATAACCGTAATCGTACAGCATCCAACGTTCGAAATGCTTTTACAAAGGGCGGCGGTTCGGTCGGTACGATGGGCTGCGTTTCCTTTATGTTTGATAAAAAAGGTTTGATCATTGTTGATAAAGAAGAATGTGATATGGATGCGGATGACCTGATGATGATCGCACTGGATGCCGGCGCAGAGGATTTTGCCGATGAAGAAGACAGCTTTGAAATTACAACGGCGCCGGAAGATTTCAGCGTTGTGCGTGAAAATCTTGAAAAAGAGGGCATTTCGATGGCTTCTGCAGAAGTGACTATGATCCCTCAGACATGGGGTACATTGTCAAATGAAGAAGATATTAAAAAGATGAACCGTATTTTGGATTTATTAGATGATGACGACGATGTACAGAACGTATATCACAACTGGGATGAATAATATGTAAGGACAAGGCAAAAGGGCATTTGAAATTTCAAGTGTCCTTTTATAGTATAGCCCGCGGTTTTTGGCGGGATGGGCAGATGAGGAGGACACGTATGAAGACATTAGGTTTTATAGGAATGGGTAATATGGGACAGGCCATGCTCTCGGGATGTTTAAAGGTATTTAAACCGGAGGAACTTGTATTTACTGCGCTTTTAGAAAAAGATTGCCAGGCAGTCAGTGAAAGGACGGGAGTGGGCTACGTGATGGATGCCGTCTCCTGTGCGGCGGATGTGAAATATCTGGTGCTGGCGATCAAACCTCAGGTTTATCCGGAAATACTTAAAAAATTATCGGGAAAGATCCGGAAAGATCAGATCGTGATTTCTATTGCGCCAGGTTATTCCATTGCCCAGGTGAAGGAAGGTCTGGGCGGAAATGCTCGGATTGTGCGGGCCATGCCGAATACACCGGCCATGGTCGGCGAGGGGATGAGCGGCGTATGCTTTTCTGATGATGCTTACAATGATGAAGAACGGCAGATGGTGGAAACTTTCTTTTCTTCTTTTGGAAAAATGGAGGTTGTTCCTGAAAATCTCATCAACGCAGTGACCGTAGCCAGCGGAAGTTCTCCGGCTTTTGTCTATATGTTTATTGAAGCTCTGGCCGACAGCGCGGTGAAATACGGTATGCCCAGGGATAAGGCCTATATTTTTGCAGCTCAGGCCGTTTTGGGTTCTGCCAAAATGGTTCTTGAAACAGGGGAACATCCGGGAAAATTAAAAGATAATGTATGTTCACCGGGCGGCACGACCATCGAAGGCGTTGCTGTCCTTGAAGCTAAAGGAATGCGGAGCGCTGTCATCGAAGCGGCCTCAGCGGTGTTTGATAAGTGTGATCGGATGTAGAAAGATAGAAAGGCGGCGAAATATATGGAAGAATGTAAACGGATTCGCAGAGAATTAATGCATCACGGTGTTATTGTGGATTTTTATAAAGATACAATGCAGATGCCAAATGGCCATGAAGTGGATTGGGATTTGATCTCTCATAAAGGAGCCGCGGCCGTAGTAGCTGTGCGGAATGACGGAAGGCTTTTTATGGTCCGACAATATCGGAATCCACTGGAGCGGATGACGCTGGAATTGCCGGCCGGAGCATTAAATTTCAGGGAGGAACCGCCGGAAGTCTGCGCCCGCCGGGAGCTGGAAGAAGAAACCGGTTATATGGCCGGAAAAATGGAACATCTGATAGATATTTTTACAACGGTGGCTTTCTGCGATGAAAAAATTTCCATTTATGTGGCATCGGATTTAAAGCCTACAAAACAGCATCTGGATGAAGATGAGTTTTTGGATGTCTTCACTTATCCGGTGGAAGAGCTCATTCAGATGATCTATGATGGAAAGATTCAGGACAGCAAGACCATCTGCGGCCTGATGACTTATTATCATAAATATTGCAAATAACTATTAAGACATATGTCCTCTGATCTGTTCATATAATGACCTATAGAACAGGTCGGGGGATGATTTTATTTATAGAGACAGATATAAAACGAAAAGGTGGGCGCTCTTGATTTTGTTTGGTGTTGTCATGGGTACCCTGCTTTTAAATGTGACTATGGGATTTTGGGGGACAGCCCTGACGGAACAGGTGGAACAGTATCATCGATTGATTCAGAATCAACTGGAACCTTCCCTGGGGTTGTTTATCTGGCTGTGTTTTTATCGGATTGGCGTCGTGATCATTCTGATGGCCTGCATACGTCTGACAGATAATTATTATATTTTGTATCCGGTGGTTTTTCTCATAAGCCTGTCTTTTGGCTACACGTTATCATTGCTCAGCTTTCAATACGGTTTTCGGGGGATTTTGTGTATGCTGGCCTATTTATGTCCGCAATATTTGATTTATATTCCTCTTCTTGTGATCGTATTGAGAGAAGTCTCATCCCAAATGGACAGGGCCTATCCGGCCAGTTTCAGGCGCTCAGTGGTAATTTTTGCTATAATTTTAATGGGATGCGGCGTGGAGAGCTATATAAATCCCTGGATTTTAAAAATCGTCCTGAAAAATTTTTTTTAATAAAAATCAATATATTGGGCGGAGAATATGTGAATAAACCGTATCTTGTATTTTGTTACAAAAATAAGAATTTACGTAATATTTTCGTAAAAAATCTATTTGATTTTCTGAACAATTGTGATTATAATTAGAATAGTTATTACACAAATGAGGGTGGCGGAATGCACGAAATGATTGAGCAATTTGTGACTTACTTGACGGATGTAAAGAAGTCCTCTGCAAACACGGTAGTCTCTTATCGAAGAGATCTGGTAAAATTTCATAAATTTATGGAATCTCAGGGCGTTTCGGATGTTTTAAAGATCAATCCGACAAATTTGAATTCTTATATGCTCCATATGGAGAAAGAGCAGTTTGCACCGTCAACGATTTCACGGAATATTGCCACATTGAAGGCTTATTTCGGATATCTCCAGAGAGAAGGTTATATTCTGGCAGACCCGACAGGACAGCTTAAAGCGCCGAAGATCGAGAAGAAGATGCCGGAGATCTTAACGATGAAAGAAGTAGATCAGCTTCTGGAGCAGCCGTCGATGAATACGAATAAAGGAATCCGTGACCGGGCGATGCTGGAGCTGCTTTACGCGACAGGAATCCGTGTCAGCGAGCTTATTTCCCTGAAATTATCGGATGTGAATCTGGGTGCGGCATATATTCATTGTCAGGATATAAACCGGGAACGGATTATTCCTTTTGGAAATACAGCCAAAAATGTTTTAAAGGTCTATATTCGGGAAGCCCGGCCGGCCATGGTCGATAATGCGGCGGAGGATATCCTTTTTACGAACTGCAACGGCACGCCGATGAGCCGTCAGGGATTTTGGAAATTATTGAAGAAATATGCGAAAAATGCAGGGATACAGACGGACATTACACCGCATACGCTGCGCCACTCCTTTGCGGCCCATCTGGTTGCCAACGGTGCAGACCTGCGTTCGGTTCAGGAGATGCTCGGACATTCCGATATATCCACGACCCAGATTTACGCTCGGATGAACAGTCGGCGGATTAAGGAAGTGTACTCTAAAGCCCATCCAAGGGCATAAAAAATATAACGAACCCCGAAAGTCAACGGGTGGCTTTCGGGGTAAATTTTTATCAGCATCTCTCTGCGATTTCGTATAAAAGATCTTCGGAATCTTCCCATCCAAGACAAGGGTCGGTGATGGACTGACCGTAGACATGAGGCTGACAGCCGATTTTCTGATTGCCTTCTACGAGGTAGCTTTCAATCATGACACCCTTGACAAGGTTTCGGATATCATCGGAAAGGGAACGGCTGTGGAGCACTTCTTTGACGATACGGATCTGTTCCTTAAACTGTTTGTCCGAGTTGGCATGATTGGCGTCCACGATGGTCGCCGGGAATTTCAGATTTCTTTCACCATACATATCATAAAGCTTCATTAAATCTTCGTAATGATAATTCGGACGGGAACGGCCGTATTTATTGGTTGAACCGCGCAGGATCGTATGGGCATAAGGGTTTCCTGCTGTATTTACATCCCATCCACGGTAAATAAAGTTGTGGGCTGCCTGAGCAGCGACAACCGAATTCAGCATGACAGAGAAATCGCCGCTGGTCGGATTTTTCATACCGGCTGGTACGTCAAAACCGCTGGTGACAAGGCGATGCTGCTGATCTTCCACAGAGCGGGCGCCAATGGCGACATAGGAAAGAATGTCTGCAAGATACCAGTAATTTTCTGGATAGAGCATTTCGTCGGCGATCGGCATACCGTAGGTTTCTAAAGCATGCATATGCATCTTACGAATAGCGATGATACCGTGAAGCAGGTCCGGAGCTTTTTCTGGATCCGGCTGGTGAAGCATGCCTTTGTAACCTTCACCGGTAGTACGCGGCTTGTTTGTGTAGATTCTTGGGACGATGATGACTTTGTCTTTGATCTTTTCTTGAACTTTTACAAGACGCTCAATATATTCACAGACAGATTCTTCGTTGTCTGCGGAACATGGCCCGATAATGACCAGAAACTTATCGGATTTTCCGGTAATCACATCGATAATCTGCTGATCCAGTTCTTTCTTTTTAGCGGCCAAAGAAGGACTCACCGGATAAAGCTCTTTGATTTCCTTTGGAACTGGCAATTTCTTTTTGAATTCAAAACTCATTTTATGTTCTCCTTGTATGGTAAGAATGTTTCTGATATTTTATTATAATACAACGCTTTTTGAATGTCAAAATAAAAGCTTGCATTATAAAAGGAAAATGGGTACAATGAAATGAGTTTATAAATTAAGGAATTGAATCATATGGAATATATTATTGAAATTGGAGCAATTCTTCTGGCGTCGTCTCTGGCGATGATGCTGCACGAATTGCCGAAATCCATTGCCTATGTGCTGACCGGGCGGCATTGTCAGGCGGGCGACCGGCATCGGATTTTTAAATTATATCAATATATCGATCCGGTGGGCTGTATTCTTTTTTTGACATGTAATGCCGGATGCAGTCGGCCCTATCCTTATCGCCTGAAGGAAAAGGATACAAATGTGGCTATCGGTTTGACAGGCTTTTTGACCCTGGGTGTGATGCTCATGGCCGGTTATGCTTTTTACCATCTGGTCCTTCCCTATCTTCCGATGATTTTGGGCATCGATCCGAAGGGGCAGCTGATGGTATTTTTTATCCAGCTGAGTTGGTATTTCATTTATGCGGTGATGGTTCTGCTGATCGTCAATCTGTTTCCGATGATTTCTTCGGATATCTTTCTCATAATTATTGCCGTTGCCCCTTCAAAGCTGATTCCTCTGATGAAAAATGATGCTTTGATCAAAGGTTTGCTTATTATCTGCATTGTTTTCAACATTGTTTCGTCACTGGCTGTTCAGGGACTGAGTCGTCTGGATGATCTTTTGGGATTTATATAGGAGGGATTATGGCGCTTGCAGTAAAGCTTCAGGTGTTTGAAGGTCCTTTGGATTTGTTGCTGCACCTGATTGATATTAATAAAATTGATATATATGATATTCCGATTTCTCTGATCACAGACCAGTATTTGGAATATATTCGGCAGATGCAGGCTCAGGATATGGAAGTTATGAGTGAGTTTCTTGTAATGGCGGCAACGCTTTTACGGATTAAATCCAAAATGCTGCTTCCGGCGGAGCCAAAGACAGAGGAAGCCGCAGAGGACCCGAGAGAAGAACTGGTGGAACGTCTCCTGGAGCATAAAATGTTTAAATATATGGCTATGGAACTGAAAGACCGTCAGTTGGATGCGGGAAAGGCCATGTATAAAGGCCGGACTTTGCCGAAAGATATGGTCTATGAGGAGCCGCCGGTGGATCTGGATGCCCTTGTGGGGGATATGGATTTTCAAAAGCTTCATAAGATTTTCCAGGATGTTTTAAAACGTCAGGAGGATAAGATGGATCCGATCCGGAGCAGGTATGGCCGTATTGAACAGGAAGAAGTCAGTCTGGCCGATCGGATTGAGTTTATTTTGGATTATGGAGCCAAATGCCGGAAATTCAGCTTTCGGGAACTTTTATCCAGGGGACAGAGCAGGAATTACATCATTGTCTCTTTTCTTGCCATTTTGGAATTGATGAAGGGCGGCGTCATTCAGATTTCCCAAAATGAGATTTTTGGCGATATTGAGATTGAGATGACCGGTCAGGGCGCCGTACCGGAAGAAATAAGTTTTGAAGGAGCGTAATTTATATATGGAGATAAAAGCCATGGAGGCTGCCGTGGAAGCTTTACTTTTCGCCATGGGAGAAGCGATTCCGGCGGCGGATATTGCCCAGGTATTGGAAATTGATACGGAAGAGGCCAGAAAGCTCATTCGGAATATGATGACTCATTACGACGAGGAGGACAGGGGTGTGCAGATCATCGAATTGGAAGATTCTTTTCAGATGTGTACAAAGCCGTCCATGTACGATTATCTGATCAAAATGACCCATCGGCCTAAAAAGCATACATTGACCGATGTGGCTCTGGAAACCCTTTCGATCATTGCCTATAAGCAGCCGGTGACCCGGGCGGAAATTGAGAAAATCCGGGGGGTCAATTCAGACCATGCCATCAACCGCCTTGTGGAATACAATCTGGTCTGCGAAGCCGGACGGTTGGATGCGCCGGGAAAGCCGATCCTTTTTGGGACGACGGAGGAATTCTTACGGACTTTCGGCGTGCGGTCCGCTCAGGATTTACCTGTGCCTGACCCGGAAAAAGTGGAAGAGTTCAAGATGGAGGCCGAGGAAGAAGTTGAACTGGGCATCGAAGAGGATTCCTGACGGAAATACTTTTTGTACAAAAAGAAACCTGACAGGCGAAAAAGTCGCTGTGTCAGGTTTTTTGATGACAGAATGGTCACTCGCTGGCCGGAAAGAAAGTATTTAAAACTTTCAGTACACCATGGTTATCTACCGTATCACAGGTAAAGCGGGCCGCATTTTTGACGGTACATCCGGCATTTCCCATGGAATGGCTGAAATAAGCCTGTTTCAGCATTTCGATATCATTGGCCTGGTCCCCGAAGGCAATGGTCTCCTGAATGGTAATGCCAAGACTTTCCTGCAGCCGGGCAAGGGCATTGCCCTTATTTGCATCTTTGGAAATAAAGTCGATCCAATGGGTGCCGGAAATGGAACATTTGCAGATTTCATTCCATTTTTTCAGAAGTTCTTCATCAAAATTCAAAACATTTTCCGGATGATAAAGGGAAAATTTAATAATTTCATCCCCGAACGCATCTGTGGATGAACACCGGGTCATATGATAGCCGTAATCTTCGGTAAGGATCCGGGTGAATTCCGGGTCCGGACAGGCCGTGTAGGCATCGTCCACGGATTCGGCCAGAAACGGGTATGGCTCGAGGGCGGAAAAATCACGGAAAAGCTTTTGACAGACTTCTTTGGACAGGGCGGAAACAGCCAGCTTTTGAAGGCAGGTGCCGATGTAGGCCCCGTTGCTGGTTATATAGAAAATATCCTCTTTGACCGGAGCAAATAATTTTTCAATACTGCATTTATGGCGTCCGCTGGCGACGGCAAAGTAAATACCCTGGGCTTTCAGTCGGCGGATCAGGGTAAAAAGTTCAGGATCGATGTCGTTGGTTCCTTCAGGTACGAGGGTTCCATCCACATCCGATACAATTAATTTGATCATGTGAAACTCCTTTCGGCAGAAGCAATATATCCTTCTGCATTTTTAGCCATATTTGAAAATTATATACGAAGATAAAGGAATACGTCAAGGACAAGCATAAAACTTCCTGCAGAAAAATAGATTGAAATGAAATAAGCATTGGAGTGACGACGTGAAACGTTTTATTAAAGTTTTTCTGACCCTGGTTTTATCTTGTATCATTGGCCTGGCAGGAACCTTATGGGTATATGGTGAAGAAAGCGGAGAGGATGATGACAGTCTTTCGGGACTTTATGCCCGGGCAGCGGTTTTGGCTGATGGAGAAAACGGGCGGATCCTCTGGGGGAAAAATGCCGACGAGCCAATGGCTATGGCAAGTACCACCAAAATCATGACCTGCCTGATCGCTCTGGAAAATGCCGGATTATCGGATTCGGTACAGATATCTGAGTATGCCGCCAGTATGCCGGATGTACAGTTGAATGCAGTTGCCGGAGACAGTTTTTTGCTGGAAGATTTGTTATATGCTTTGATGCTGGAATCTGATAATGATGTGGCGGTGGCGATTGCGGAGCATGTGGGCGGCAGTGTGGAAGGATTTGCGGCCATGATGAATGCCCGGGCAGAGGCGCTTGGGTGTACTCAGACTTGTTTTGTAACGCCGAATGGTCTGGATGCCGAAGGTCATTGCACCACAGCAGCGGAATTGGCTAAAATTGCATCAAAGGCTATAAAAAATGAGACTTTTGTAAAGATTATTAATACAGCTTCCCACAGCTTTTCAAATATCGAAGGGACCAGACAGTATCAGGTGAGCAACAAAGATGCTTTTTTACATCTTATGGACGGTGCTTTTGGAGTGAAAACCGGATTTACCGGGGATGCGGGATATTGTTTTGTCGGGGCTTTAGAGCGGGACGACAGAGTTTATATTTCCGTTGTTCTCGGCAGTGGGTGGCCGCCGAATAAAAGCTATAAATGGCAGGATACAATGAAGCTTATGAATTTTGGCATTGAAAATTATGTGAAGAAAAAGATTGGAATGGAAAATATAGATGTGGGTACGATGGAAGTATCCGGCGGCTGTCAGGAAGAAGTAAATCTGACGGCAGATTGCCGTACGATGGAAATGCTGATGGCAGAAGAAGATCAGGCGGAAGTACGCATCGTAAAAAATCTGAAGGCAGAGGCGCCGATCGCTTCGGGAACCCAGGTCGGATGGGTATATTACCAAATCAATGGCGATACGGTGGAACGGTTTCCCGTATGTACAGCCGAGACGGTAGAAGCCAAAAATTTTTCATTTTGTCTGGAGACGCTGCTTCGGCGGTGGCTGGCCTTTTAGCTTGCAATTCGCAGGAAACTATCATATAATTATTGGATAAATTATCAATGTGTAATGGAGGAAAACAGATGAGTACAGGGACACAGCTGTCTGCCAGAGACCGGATCACAGGACTTTTTGATGAACACAGTTTTGTGGAGATCGGCGCAATGGTTCATGCGCGGAATACGGATTTTAATATGGCAGAACAGAAAACACCAGCCGATGGCGTAGTGACCGGTTACGGAACGATTGATGGAAAACTCGCTTATGTTTATAGTCAGGATGTCCGTGTTATGGGCGGTTCGGTCGGTGAGATGCACGCACAGAAAATCGTGCGGATGTATGATATGGCATTGAAAATGGGGGCTCCGGTCATTGGCCTGATCGATTGTGGGGGAATGCGCCTTCAGGAAGCAACAGATGCTTTAAATGCCTTTGGTGCAATTTATTATAAACAGGCCATGGCTTCGGGAATTATTCCTCAGGTTGTCGGTGTGTTTGGAACCTGCGGAGGAGGCATGTCTCTTGTTCCTGCTTTGGCAGATTTCGTTTTTGCAGTGTCAGGAAAGGGAGAAATTTTTGTAAATTCTCCGGATGCTTTAGAGGGGAATCGTGTTGAAATATGCAATACGGCTTCCAGTGATTTCCACAGCCAGATCAGCGGTGATATCGATGGCGCCTGCGAGGATGATTTTGAGGTCCTTGTAAAGATTCGTCAGCTCGTGTCGATTCTGCCGTCCAACAATAAAGAAGATGCCTTTTGCATGAGCGCTGTTTCGGATGATCTGAACCGGGAAAATCCGGCGCTGGGAATGACACGGGATACAGCATATATTCTCCGTGATATATCGGATAACGGTACTTTTTTTGAAGTGAAGCCAAATTATGGCAGAGAGATGGTAACGGCTTTCATCACCCTGAACGGAAACACGGTGGGTGCTGTGGCAAACCGGGAAGAAGTCCTTGGAGAAGACGGCAGTGTCGCTGAACAGCTTGAATCGGTGCTGACAGTGGCGGGAGCCGGAAAAGCCGAGAGATTTATCCGTTTTTGTGATGCTTTCTCTATTCCGGTACTGACTCTTGTCAATGTGGCCGGATTTAAAGCTTCGATGGAAGAGGAGAAAACTATGGCGGCAGCATCGGCCAAATTAACCTATGCCTATGCCAGTGCAACGGTTCCGAAGGTTTCTGTTATTATCGGAAAGGCCCTTGGAAGTGCTTATCTGTGCATGGGAAGCCGTCACATCGGTGCGGATTTGATGTATGCGTGGCCGGAAGCCAAAATCGGAATGATGGAGGCAGAGTCGGCAGTGAAGATCATGTATTCGGAAGATATCGTAAAAGCCGAAGACCAGAAAGCTTTTATCCAGGAAAAGGCAGCAGCGTATGATGCCCTTCAGAACAGTCCGGAAAGTGCCGCGTCAAGAGGCTATGTGGATGCGGTAATCCTTCCTGCGGCAACGAGAAAACGGATAATTGCTGCTTTTGATATGCTGGCGACAAAGAGAGAATCAGTCATGGACAAAAAACATGGAACTGTTTAGGTGAGGTGACTGGTATGATGAAAAAGATAGCATTAATACTGTTTACCCTGATGACGGCGGTCGGCTGTACAGCCTGCGGACAGGCCCGGACTGAGAGTATGGGCGAATTGATGAAAAGAGCCGGACTTAATACGGTCATGGGTATGGGAACGGTCTTTCTTGTATTAATTCTTATTTCGATCATTATCTATTTTTTAGGTTTTATCGGAAAAGCTCGGAATAAAAAAGTGGTGACGAAAGAACCTGAGGCGGAAAGAGCAGAAAAAACAGAGCCGGAAGTTCCGGCCGCAGAAGTTTTGACGGCAGGAACAGAAGATCTGACAGATGACTTTGAATTGGTGGCAGTGATCGCCGCTGCAATTGCAGCATCTGAAGGGGTATCGGCTGACAGTCTGGTTGTTCGTTCCATTCGTCGCAAGGTATCGCCAAATCAGTGGAAAAATGTATAGCGGGAGGATTTGAAATAGGATGAAAAATTATACAATTACAGTGAATGGTAAAGTTTATGAAGTTACTGTGGAAGAAGGGTTTACCGGCCAGACGCAGAATGCCGGAGCGCCGGTAAGTGCACCAGCAGCACCAACAGCACCAGCAGCTCCTGCCGTGTCCGCTGCCAAAAAGGCATCAGCCGCAGGTTCTGTTAAAGTTTCAGCGCCGATGCCTGGAAAGATTTTGAGTGTAAAAGTCAATGTCGGACAGGCGGTAAAACGCGGAGATGTTATGATGATTCTGGAAGCTATGAAGATGGAAAATGAAATCGTGGCTACACAGGACGGTACGGTCGCAAGTATCGAGGTGGCTGCCGGAAGTGCGGTGGAAGCGGGAGATACGCTGGCATCGTTGAATTAGTCTGGACAGCGGGAGGTTATTAAATGGATTACGTTATAGAAACGATGGGAAATCTGATCCATCAGACGGCCTTTTTTAATTTGACATGGGGCAATTATGTCATGATTTTAGTGGCCTGCTTTTTTATCTATCTGGCGATAGGCCGGGGATATGAACCGCTGCTTTTGCTGCCGATTTCCTTCGGTATGCTTCTTGTCAACCTGTATCCGGACATTATGCTGAGCGTGGAAGAATCTTCCAACGGTATCGGAGGCCTTTTACATTATTTTTATCTGTTGGATGAGTGGGCGATCCTGCCATCGCTCATTTTCCTGGGCGTGGGG
>CATZYB010000010.1 GCA_958426095.1 uncultured Lachnospiraceae bacterium | reverse complement strand
AGCCCCGTGGTTACGGGCTTTGTAGCCCAGCGTCAACTATTCAAACTCAATCGTTGCTGGCGGCTTTCCGGTACAATCATAGAGTACGCGGTTTACGCCTTTGACCTCATTGACAATACGGTTTGTAACTTTTTCAAGAACTTCCCACGGAATATGAGCGGATTCAGCGGTCATAAAGTCACTTGTAGTCACGGCCCGGAGGGCGATGGCATAGTCGTAGGTACGCCCGTCACCCATGACACCAACGGAACGCATGTTGGTGAGAGCCGCAAAGTACTGACCAAGATTTTTATCTACACCAGCTTTAGCGATTTCTTCACGGTAAATGTAATCAGCATCCTGAACGATGTGAACTTTTTCTTCGGTAACTTCGCCGATGATACGGATTCCGAGGCCCGGACCTGGGAATGGCTGACGGCTTACAAGGTATTCCGGAATACCAAGCTCACGGCCGGCGTTGCGGACTTCATCCTTAAAAAGAAGACGCAATGGCTCAACGATTTCTTTGAAATCAACATAGTCTGGCAAGCCGCCCACATTATGGTGTGATTTGATGACGGCAGATTTTCCAAGACCGGATTCGATGACATCCGGATAAATAGTGCCTTGTACGAGAAAATCTACAGTACCGATTTTCTTAGCTTCTTCTTCAAATACACGGATAAATTCTTCACCAATGATCTTACGTTTTGCTTCCGGTTCGGTGACTCCGGCCAATTTGCTATAAAAACGTTCCTGAGCATTGACACGGACAAAGTTCAGGTCATATGGGCCGTCCGGTCCAAAAACCGCTTCTACTTCATCACCCTCGTTTTTACGGAGAAGACCATGGTCTACGAAAACGCAGGTAAGCTGTTTACCAACGGCTTTAGCAAGCATAACTGCCGCAACCGAAGAATCAACGCCGCCGGACAGAGCGCAAAGAACTTTGCCGTCGCAGATTTTTTCACGAAGCTGTGCAATGGTGGATTCAACGAAGGAATCCATTTTCCAGTCGCCGCTGCATCCGCAGACCTTGTAAACAAAGTTCGAGAGCATGGTCATACCTTCCTGGGTGTGCATAACCTCCGGATGGAACTGGGTCGCATAAAATTTCTTTTCCGGACATTCCATGGCCGCCACCGGGCAGACCGGAGTACTGGCAACAACTTTGAAATCAGCTGGTGCCTCTGCAATATAGTCAGTGTGGCTCATCCAACAGATTGTTTTTTCAGAAACACCTTCAAAGATCACGGAGGAAGTGTTTATATCCACTTCGGTTTTACCATATTCACTGACTGGAGCTGTTTCAACTTTACCGCCCAATATATGAGCCATTAACTGGGAACCATAGCAAATGCCTAAAATCGGCACGCCCAGTTCAAAAATTTCTTTCTGATATGTCGGAGAATCTTCTCCGTAAACACTGTTTGGTCCTCCGGTAAAAATAATTCCCTTTGGATTTAATGCTTTAATCTGTTCTAATGTCATGGTATGGGGATGAACTTCGCAATACACGTGACATTCTCTGACACGTCTTGCGATCAACTGATTGTATTGTCCGCCGAAGTCCAACACGATAATCATTTCTCGATTCATGTACCGTCTCCTCCTATGTTATTTATCACAATCTTATTTAAAAAGGTATGCCTGAGCCTGCCGCACTTGCTGCAGCATAATCTCAGGGATATCTATGGTGTACCTATGCGAAAAGCCCGTATATCGGATGCTCCGCATGAGCGCTCTTCGTCTGGTTTTGTACAATAGGGTAGCTTTTATAATACAACATTTTCATTCCAAATGCCATACTATTTTTAGATTTTATTTATTGATTGAATCCATACTACTTTTTATCCCGTTCCAAATATTTCTGAATGTATTTTCCAGTGTAGGAAACCGGTGACCGGGCAACTTCCTCCGGAGTGCCCTGGGCAATAATGGTACCGCCCCGGTCGCCGCCGTCGGGACCAATATCTATAATATGATCGGCTGTCTTTATAACATCCAGATTATGCTCAATGACAACCACCGTATTTCCGCCGTCGGTCAGACGCTGCAGAATCTCAATAAGTTTGTGAACATCAGCGAAATGAAGTCCCGTCGTCGGCTCATCAAGGATATAGATCGTCTTGCCGGTGCTTCGACGGCTGAGTTCTGTCGCCAGCTTAACTCGCTGTGCTTCGCCGCCGGATAAAGTTGTCGATGGCTGACCAAGACGAACATAGGAAAGTCCCACATCATTGAGAGTTTCTATTTTGCGCCGAATAGACGGCACATTCTCGAAAAACTCCAGGGCCTCTTCCACAGTCATGTTAAGAACATCATAAATATTTTTTCCTTTATATTTGACCTCTAAAGTTTCCCGGTTATAACGTTTCCCCTGACAAACTTCACAAGGCACATAAACGTCGGCCAAAAAGTGCATTTCAATCTTAATAATACCGTCGCCGGCGCAGGCTTCACATCGTCCGCCTTTAACGTTAAAGCTGAAACGGCCTTTTTTGTAACCCCGTTCTTTGGCATCCACAGTGGAAGCAAATAAATCACGGATCATATCAAAAACGCCGGTGTAAGTCGCCGGGTTAGAACGCGGTGTCCGCCCGATTGGCGACTGGTCAATATTGATGACTTTATCCAACTGATCCACGCCAAGAATATCTTTATGCTTACCCGGGCGGGAAGTTCTGGAATGATTTAAATCTCTGGCCAGTCGTTTATATAAAATTTCATTGACGATAGAACTTTTTCCTGAACCGGACACGCCCGTTACACAGGTAAATACGCCTAAAGGAATATCCACATCAATATTTTTCAAATTATTTTCCTGAGCACCAAGAATGGTAAGATAACCTGTTGGCTGACGGCGTTTTTCCGGAACAGGAATCCGTTTTTTACCGGAAAGGTAGGCTGCCGTAATCGATTTACGGCTGCGGACAAACTCCTTCGGCGTTCCTTTTGCCACCACTTCGCCTCCATGTTCACCCGCTCCAGGTCCTATATCCACCACATAGTCTGCTTCCAGCATCGTATCTTCGTCATGTTCCACCACTATGAGACTGTTCCCCAAATCCCGCAAATCCTTCAGGGCGCTCAAAAGCTTGTCATTGTCCTTCTGGTGAAGGCCAATACTCGGCTCATCAAGGATATAGGCCACGCCAACCAGACCGGAGCCGATCTGAGTTGCCAGACGGATCCGCTGGGCCTCGCCGCCGGACAAAGTTCCTGTCGATCGGGCCAGCATCAGATAATCCAGGCCCACATTCACAAGAAAGCCCAGGCGGGAACGGATCTCCTTTAAAATCTGCTCTCCGATCATCTTCTGATGCTCGCTCAATGTGAGATGATTCATAAAATCTAAAAGCTCAACAATGGACATTTCCGTAATTTCCGCAATATTTTTCTCCGAAATCGTAACCGCCAGAGATTCCCGTTTCAAACGTTTGCCGCCACATTCGCCGCACGGTGTGATCATCATAAAGTTTTCATATTCCTGACGTGTAATTTCCGATCCTGTTTCCCGGTATTTACGCTCCATATTCCGAATCAGGCCTTCAAAAGCCACATCATAAACACCTTCGCCGCGCATTCCCTTATAATGCACTTTGACAGATTCTCCGTTGGTACCATGAATCAAAATGTCCTGTATCTTTTTCGGATAGTCTTTAAATGGCGTATCCAATGAAAAATGATAATGATCCGCCAAAGCGACGAGAATAGCATTGGTAAAGCTGCCTTTAGAGTTGGCGGACTGCCATCCCATAGCGGCAATAGCGCCTTCGTTAATACTCAAAGATGTGTCCGGAATGATCAGTTCCGGCGAAAATTCCATCTTAAATCCCAGACCTTTACATACCGGGCAGGCCCCGAAAGGATTATTAAATGAAAAGCTTCTCGGCTCAATTTCTTCCAAGCTGACACCGCAATCCGGGCAAGAAAAACTCTGACTGAAATTCATCGGTTCTCCGCCGATGACATCAACAACAACGAGACCGTCCGACAGCTTCATCGTTGTTTCAAGAGAATCTGTCAAACGTTTTTCAATACCTTCTTTGACCGACAGACGATCCACTACAATCTCAATATTATGTTTCTTATTCTTCTCCAGCTTGATTTCCTCTGATAATTCGTAAAGATTACCATCCACCATGACCCGGACATAACCGCTGCGCTTGGCCTGCTGGAAGATTTTCACATGTTCGCCCTTACGGCCGCGGACCACCGGAGCCAGGAGCTGAATCCGGGTCCGTTCCGGCAACGCCAGAATCGCGTCGACCATTTGATCCACCGTCTGCTTCTGAATGATCTTACCGCATTTCGGACAATGAGGAATACCAATCCGTGCATAAAGCAAACGTAAATAATCGTAGATTTCCGTTACTGTTCCTACTGTGGAACGGGGGTTACGGTTTGTTGATTTCTGATCAATAGAAATCGCCGGCGGCAGGCCTGAAATACTTTCCACCTCCGGTTTTTCCATCTGTCCAAGGAATTGACGGGCATAGGAAGATAAAGACTCCATATACCGCCGCTGCCCCTCCGCATAAATTGTATCAAAAGCCAGAGAAGATTTTCCTGATCCGCTCAAACCGGTAAGAACGACCAATTCATTTCTGGGAATATCAATATCAATTCCTTTTAAATTATGTTCTCTGGCGCCTCTAATCTTTATATACTCTTTTCTTGCTGCCATAACTACCTCTTTTTGTCTCTCTTATCTGTCAGGGCATCTCTTCACTTTCCAATCGACGCCGTGCTTCATCTCCGCTCATAACCTCCGCCTCTTCCGAACTCAGAAGAACCACTTTAATACCGGCATTTTCCGCCCGCTCTATGATGTCAGAAATTTCATTCCGATCCACCGGAACAATAAACAACACATCCATCGGCGCATCCACAAGCTCTTCCAATTGTTCCTTCTGACGCCCGATATCACCATGAGCATCTACTATATTTAAATGATATCCGTCGCTTTCCATAAAAGCAGTATAAAAAGATTCTGTCTGAATAACCTGCCAGTCATAAAGATTGGAATTCTGTGCAAAGCCTACATTGATCTTATCCGGCCGAAGGGTGATTTCTTCGGTATCTGCAATTTCCACCGACTGATTTTCGTCAACATATCCACGATGAACCTCTTCCGTTTCTGATAGAACGTGACGGGACGAAACAGCCTTGCCGCATGCGGCAAGGCTCCATATCATTGTTAAAACATTAAACATATACAAACAACGTTTCATTATTTGCGTATTTCTAATAACTTCTTCTTCAAATCATCTTCCATCTGACGAAGTTCGCCTTCCGCCGCCAGACGTTTTTCTCTGCCTTCTGTCTGAATCTTCATGATTTCGTCCAAAGTAGAAATCAAAGATTCATTCGTCTGTTTCAAAGTCTCGATGTCAACAACACCTCTCTCAGAAGCTTTTGCCGTTTCAATGGATGCCATCTTAAGCTTTTCCGCATTCTTCTTAAGAAGTTCATTGGTCATATCCGTAACCTGCTGCTGAGCTTTTGCAGCCTGATTGGAATGTTCCACACCAAGGGCCAGCACCATCTGACTCTTCCAGAGGGGAATCGTATTCACTACCGTTGACTGGATTTTCTCTACCATCATTGTATCGCTGTTCTGCACAAGCCGAATCTGCGGTGCGGTCTGGATAGAAATCATCCGGGTCAGATCCAGGTCATGAAGTTTCTTTTCAAAGCGCTGGCATAAGCCTTCCAGATCCTTGGCTGCCTGAGCATCCTCAGCCAGGCCGCTGGCCTCTGCTTTCTGGATCAATGCCGGAAGCTCCTCACCGCGTACCTGTTCCAGTTTCTTCTTGCCCGCCAGAATATACATCGTCAGCTCTTTAAAATAAGTCAGATTTAATTCATACATTTTATCCAGGGTAGCAATATCCTTTAATAAAACAACCTGATGAGCTTCCAGTGATTTACATATCTGCATCACATTATCTTCAGCCTTGGCATATTTTGCCTTCATTGACGTCATTTTATTCGAAGTTTTCTTAAAAAGACCGCCTAAAAAGCCTTTGCTTTCTTCCTCAGCATCAAAGCTTTTCAATTCCGTGACCACATTGCTGAGCATATCGCCGACCTCTCCCAGATCCTTAGATTTCACATTCTCCAGCGCTGCTTCCGAAAAATCTGCCATTTTCTTCTGAACCCCTGCACCATATTTTAAAATTGCATTGGTATTATTCAGATCGATCTGCTGGCTGAAGCTGTCTACCATCGCCCGCTCTTCATCACTCAAAACGGAATCATCCATCGGTTCCGGTTCTTTTGCGGCTGTTTCCGCTAATTCAGCTTTTTCCTTCATCTCCGGCACTTCGTCAAATACCAGTGTCGGTGCCGTCTGAAACTCTTTAAATGCTTCGCTCATCGTTCTCTCCCCTTATTTTTCAGATTTCTTATGTACCCTCGCTATGCACGTGCATTTCGGGATAATTCATCTCCCGTCAGCCCCTCATTTGCAAGCATGGTATTTAAAACAGAAATATCCGTAGAAACATCCCATGCCGTATCTTTATAACAACTATCCAATAAATTTTCAAATGCCTGATTGATCGTATCCAGCGTTGCCTCTATTTCCTTTTTCGTATCTGAAATATTCTGCCCCTGTACCGGCTGAGTATCCAGTTCCCGGTAGACGTCCAAAAGCTTCCGGGTAGTCGGCAGATAATAATTCATAAATTGGTGAAGTTCCGGCGCCAGTGTCGGATCTTTCTCCACCTGAGCAAAAATTCTGGAAACAATCAGTTCAAGACGGGATATCTTCGCTGAAATCTCTGCTCCCGGAATCGCATCATTACATTCACGGATATGCTTCACATACTGTTTTCCCTCGGTGAGCATCTGCCGGACTTCCTCCGAATATTTCGGGTCCGCCATCTTTGCCGCATCGGCCTTAGCCTGGGCTTCCCGCTCTTCCAGACTCTTCTGAGCCAGGCAATACTGATCATAAGCACGATCTGTTATTATAAAGCATTTATTCTGTTTATCCAAATGGCCCTGTAAAAACATTCTGCGAGCCATCATATCTTTCAAATCTTTAACAATATACTCCGGAGTCTTTCCAAGTTTCTCAGCCAATTCTCCCACATCACAGAACTCCCGGTCATCCAAAATCCGGCAATATTCTCGAAACCGCTTGATTCGGGATGTTATATGGTGCCCACGCATTCCCATTATCATAAAAAGAATAAAAAAGAGCAATAAGATCAAAATCGGAATAAACAGCACCGTCAATCCATCCAGAACAAACTGTATGATCACCAATACGGCCAGACCGATGCCTATCATGGTACTCAAAATAAAACCGACGGCCACCAGCAGCGTTCCTGTGATCTCTCCTTTCGGATGATTCACAAAATATTTTGACTGCTCTTTCTCCCGCGCTTTATAAGAAGCCTGACTTTTTATTTCAGAACGATGGACCTTCGGTCCGGCAGCTGTTTCCGTATTTCTCTTTATAGTTCCATTTTGTGTTTTTGCAATATTCTCCGATGCCTGAGAAACACTGGAACGAACCACATCTACCGCATCATTCACAGTCTCCCGCACCGTCTTATTCAATTCTCTAAAGTCGTTGGAATCAATGGCTGACTGGACAATTTTTTGTATCTGTTCACCAAAATCATAAAAATCACTGTTTTTCATTTTCATGCCTTTCACTTCAACTTAATAACTAAGAAACCTCTTTAAATTATAGCGGATTTTCATATAAAACACAAGAGCCTGCGAACAAATGTTTTTTGTCCGCAGGCTGTACTTTGATCATCTCGATTTATCTTATAAAGACGCTTTAATCTTCTTGTAAATGCCTTCTGCATCCAGGCCATATTTGTGAATCAATTCTACGGCTGGTCCGGATTCGCCGTAAGTGTCTTCCACACCGATTTTTGTCACTTTTGTCGGCTGCTGAGCTGATAATGTATCGCATACTGCACTGCCAAGACCGCCGATAATGGAATGTTCCTCTACTGTGAAAATGCGGCCGGTTTCTTTTGCAGCTTTTACAACCAGTTCCTCATCCAGAGGTTTAATCGTATGGATATTGATAACTCTGGCGTCGATGCCATCCGCCGCCAGCATTTTTGCAGCTTCCAGAGATTCGGAAACACAAAGCCCTGTAGCAATGATCGTCATGTCCTTGCCGTCTTTTAAAGTAATACCTTTACCGATTTCAAATTTATAATCCGGATTATCATTGATGACCGGAACAGCTAAACGTCCAAACCGCATGTACACCGGACCTTCATGCTCATAGGCTGCAAATACCGCAGCTTTTGCTTCCACATCGTCGGCCGGGTTAATGACAACCATTCCCGGAATAGTCCGCATCAAGGCAATATCTTCATTACACTGATGGGTTGCGCCGTCTTCGCCGACAGAAATACCTGCATGAGTCGCGCCGATTTTCACATTCAGCTTCGGATAGCCAATCGAATTACGGATCTGTTCAAAAGCACGTCCGGCCGCAAACATGGCAAAGGTACTTGCAAAAGGTACTTTGCCTGTAGCTGCCAGTCCGGCCGCAATACCCATCATATTGCTTTCAGCAATACCGCAGTCAATATGACGTTCCGGATATGCTTTCTTAAATACACCGGTTTTTGTAGCTGCAGCAAGGTCTGCATCCAGAACTACCAGATTTTCATGTTTTGCGCCAAGCTCTGTCAGCGCATTACCATAACTTTCTCTTGTCGCGATTTTCTTTACTTCTGACACAGTGCTTCACCTACTTTCTCCAAATCTTCCATAGCAACTTTGTACTGTTCATCATTTGGTGCAGTACCATGCCAGCTTGCCTGATTTTCCATAAAGGAAACGCCTTTGCCCTTTACAGTCTTTGCAATGATCGCTGTCGGCATTCCTTTGGTTGCCCGTGCTTCTGCAAATGCGGCGGCAATCTGTTCAAAGTCATGACCATCGATATTGATCACATGGAAATTAAATGCTTCGAATTTTTTATCAATCGGATACGGAGAGCATACATCTGCGATATTCCCGTCGATCTGAAGACCGTTATTATCCACGATGACAACAAGGTTATCCAGTTTTCGTGCGCCTGCAAACATGGCTGCTTCCCAGACCTGACCTTCCTGGATCTCACCATCGCCAAGAAGTGTGTATACACGATAAGAATCATCGCTTAATTTTGCGGATAACGCCATACCCACGGCCGCAGAAATTCCCTGTCCCAGGGAACCGCTGGACATATCAACGCCCGGAATATGCTTTTTATCCGGATGTCCCTGAAGGTAAGAACCAACTTTACGAAGCGTGGTCAGATCTTCTACCGGGAAAAATCCTTTATGAGCCAATGTGGAATAGTAACCTGGAGCCACATGGCCTTTGGATAAGACAAAACGGTCTCTGTCTTCTTTATCCGGCTGTTTCGGGTCCACGTTCATCTCTTCAAAATAAAGATATGTGAAAATATCTGCTGCAGATAAGGAACCGCCCGGATGTCCGGATTTTGCACTGTGTACAGCCGTCACAATACCCTTGCGGATATCATTGGCCATCTTCTGAAGTTCTATTGTATTCATCATTTAACCTGCCTTTTCTTCATAGGAATAGCGGGATATCCCCCGCTATTCTCCCAGTATCGTTACATATGAAATCTATTATTCACCAAATACAGCCTTATAATCTGCCTGGAACTTTTCAATACCCTGATCTGTCAATGGGTGTTTGATCATCTGTTCGATAACACTGTATGGAACCGTAGCAATATCAGCTCCTGCAAGCGCACAGTCGATTACATGAATCGGATGACGAACGCTGGCTGCGATAATTTCTGTCTCGATACCGGCAACAGCAAAAATTTCGGAGATTGTACGGATCAAATCAATGCCTGGTGTGGAAATATCATCCAGTCTTCCAAGGAACGGAGATACATAAGTGGCGCCTGCTCTTGCTGCCAGTAATGCCTGGTTTGCTGTAAAAATCAAAGTAACATTTGTTTTGATGCCTTCGGAAGAAAGTACTTTACATGCTTTTAAACCTTCTGCTGTCATAGGAATTTTAACAACCATGTTTGGATGAATAGCAGCAATAGCCCGTCCTTCTGCAATCATTCCTTCTGCATCTGTTGTTGTTGCTTTAACTTCACCGCTGATCGGTCCGTCAACGATAGACGCGATTTCAGCAATGACTTCTTCAAAGACACGGCCTTCCTTTGCAATTAAAGATGGGTTTGTTGTTACACCACAGATAACACCCATGTCGTTTGCTTTCTTAATATCATCGACTTTCGCTGTGTCAATAAAAAATTTCATTGATTTTTCCCTCCTGATTGTTTATTATAAATATTTTTAAGCTCACACTTCATCATAAATAATACCATAAATAGTACTGATTGTCTATCCGGTTACCCTCCGAAAATTTCTATTATTATTTCCCCAATGGCCGGGTATAATGACGCAGCCAGGCTTTTTCATCCGCATCCAGGTAAGAGCTGATTTTTTCATAGACCATCTGGTGATATGTATTTAATTGGTCTATATCCTCCGGATTCAGCCATCGAATATCGATACCATCCAGATCGATCGGCGCCCAGGTCAGCATTTCAAACCGCATGAACTGTCCATAATTATTTTTTTCATCCAGAACACATATGAGTTCGTTTTCTGTACGGATACCATGACTGCCCTCGATATAGACGCCCGGCTCGTCTGTGGTCACCATGCCGGCTTCAAGAACCGAAAAGCCGCTCCGTCCCGGCACCTGTTTCCACCGGAATCCATTAGGTCCTTCATGCACACTCAGCAGATAACCGACGCCGTGGCCTGTCCCGCACTGATAATCGATTCCCAGGTTCCAGAGCGGTCCCCGGGCCAGAATATCCAGATTGTAGCCGGAACAGCCATAAAGAAATTTTGCATTGGCCAGATTCAGCATAGACTTGGCAACCAGCGTAAAATGTTTTTTCTCATCCTCAGAAATCGGCCCCAAAATGAAAGTTCGGGTAATATCTGTCGTTCCTTCATAATATTGGCCGCCTGAATCCACGAGAAGCATGCCCGACGGTTCCAATACTGCATCCGTTTCCGGCACTGCACTGTAATGCATCATGGCTGCATTGGCCTTATAAGCAGAGATCGTATCAAAACTCAAATCCAG
Organism: uncultured Lachnospiraceae bacterium; assembly: GCA_958426095.1. Taxonomy (GTDB): domain Bacteria; phylum Bacillota; class Clostridia; order Lachnospirales; family Lachnospiraceae; genus Frisingicoccus. Next base: position 15,666 of record CATZYB010000010.1, on the reverse strand, counting down.
ATAAGTATCAATATCGGAACGGAGTTTTTCCAGATAATCGGAAGCGCTGATTTCCGATATAGGTATTCTTCCCACATTTGTTTTCAGCCAATACATAAATTTTGTGACAGCCACCCCGTCTTTAATGTGAATCTGCCGAAGATTATCCAACTCCGTTTCATTTTTTACAGACTTTGGAATCATTTCATTAATGTCCGAAGAAATCACCAAAACACTTTCCGGGACACATTGACTGAGGGCATAATTCACCTTCACCGGATCGTACATAAGCTTCTCTTTGGAAAGCTTTTTCAAGTCGTCATAAACCTCCATATAGGGTTTTAAAATGACGCCGTCCTCTGCTAAAGCCGCTGTCACTTTTTCGGAAAAAGCGCTTCTATCTGCATAAAGCTGAACGGACGCTTTATCAATTTTGGCAAAAGCCAGAAACACCGGCGTATGTTTTACATCATTTCCCCGAAGATTCAGCAGCCAGGCAATATCTTCCAGAGAGGAAAGAAGCGCCTCATCCCCGCCTTTCTGTTCCATGTACTGACGAAGTTCGGAAAGCTTCTTACGGCGGCTTTTCCCCGCATATTTTATATCCAGCATATATACCGGTTCAGCAGAGCGTTCCGGACGTTCTTTCCAGAAACTTCCGGCCAGGTCATGATCCCATAAAACCCGCCCCCGTTTCGAGGCCAGCATTGTTTCATAGCCCCTGCCCTGGGCCAGATCCACTACCTGTCCGTCAAAGGCCAATGTACCGCCCTCCGGCATGTGTTCTTTTAAATATTCATATACCGTCGGCACACCGGCGCTGCCCATGCGAAACAACCGGACCTGACTGCCTGCAAGCTGATTCTCCGCCTGTATAAAATATCTGCCATCGGTCCAGAGTCCGGCCATCTCCATGCCGATCAGGAGAGTCCCGGCCGACCCGGTAAATCCGGCGTAATAGTTTCTTACTTTATAAAAATCACTGACATATTCGGAAGCATGGTCATCCGCTGTGGGTATCATATAAAAATCAATATTTTCAACTTTCATCGCTTCCCGCAATAACCTGATCCGTTCGTCAAACACTGTCATGCTTATCCTCTTTTCCAAATACTCTCTGACCCAGAAACTGGCACGCAAATGCGTGCCAGTTCCCAATTCATCAAATTAATTTTCTTCTTTTACAGTCTCTTCCGCTTCCGCGATCACTTCTTCGGCTACCGCCTCTGCGGCCTCTGCCGCTTCCTCCGCTTCAGCTACAGCTTCTTCAGCTTCAGTAATAGCTTCTTCAGCTTCAACAATAGCTTCTTCAGCTTCAACAATAGCTTCTTCAGCTTCATCTTCAAAAATATCGTCTACATCAAAATCATCTTCAACTTCATTTCTGATTTTTGCTTCTTCAATCTGTGCTTCCACTTCCTGAATCGCTTCCAGACCCATATCAACTTTCTGGCACAACTGGACAACCGGACCAGAAAATTCTGCGCCCACTTTTTTCTCTTCATAAACCATCTTGCCGATTTCAACATAGGTTGCCTTTAATTCGCTGTTCAAAGAATTCTTTTTTAAACGTAATTTCTGAATACCTACAAACTGTTCAGATTTTTCGTAAACTGTTTTTGTCACGTCACTAAGACCCTGTTTTAAATCATCAATAAATGCCATCAGTGTACCTCCTTTTTTCTTCTATTCTACCGCAGAACACGTAAAGTTTCAAAGGTATTTTTCAAATTCATCGCACCATATCCCCATCCCCGATTCGGGAACTCATCACTGCCCTTCCGAACAGCCCCCTGGATCAGGAGACGGCGAATATCATTACCATCCATATTCACAATGATTATTCGAATCAATCCCCATTCCAATAAAAGCGCCGCCGCACCGGCCGCATGGGCCGCCGAAACACTGGAACCGGTCATCTGTCCGTACCGTCCCCCGGGAAGCGGTCCGAACACATCCACCCCCGGCGCTGCAATATCCGGCTTGATAAACCCGGAAGCCGTGTAGCCCCGGCTGGAGTGAATATAGAGACTGTCGTTATAATGGTTATAATTGGCCGCCACCACCAATGAACTGGTAGTCGCCATGGAAGATAGAGTAATCTCCGGATCCGGACTGAGAAAATAGGTATCTTCTTCAATAAACTTCTCCATCGGAAGCCAAATGTCAAAACGTCCATCGGAAATACGGTCACCGTATACTCTCAAAGACCATATGCCAGGCGTTGGGTCCCGAAATTGCAAAACCATGAGGAACTGACCGCTCGTAAGCCCCACCGATTTATCTGCAATATAAATTTCCGTCTCCTCAAATAAGAGCCGCACCCTCTGAGATACGCCAAGCCGGGACTGGCTTCTGGCGATTCGCTCCCCTTCCGGCGAAATGATTTCCACCGAAAAGACGTCTGCAAGAGAGCCCCATATTTCCATTTGGAATCCCCGCTCATTTTCGCCCACCCGGAGTTCCACATTCTGACTGTCATCTTTGCCGGGAATAAACCCCGAAAAATGGTGGGCCCGCCCCAGCTCATTTCCGGCAGCAACGGTGATACATACGCCAGTCAGATTATTGACGCTGTTTAAATACAGACTGAGACTGGAAGTTCCTTCGTGACTGTCCAGACTGTTGCCGATGCCCAGACAGATGACCAGCGGCATCTGGTATTTAACGGCCTGGCTCAGTGAAAACTGAACTGCCATAAAAATATCCGTTTCCTGAAAAGCCACAGAGCCTTCTTTTAAAACATAATAATCTCTCAGATAATCCTTGGCCGGTTTTAATTTAACCGCAATAATCGAAGCCTCCGGCGCTGCGCCGATAAAGCTGTTCTCCACATCTTCACTGCCCGCAATGATTCCGGCCATAAAGGTGCCATGTCCTTCCCCATCCCGGGATGGAACAATTTCTGACGGTTCCTCCGACATCAAAGCCCGATTAATATCATCACTCGTATATAATGTTCCATAAGGAAATTGTTCCGGCACATGATCCGACATAACTGTCTGGTCCCATAGCGACAATATCCGGGTAGAGCCATTGGAAAACCGAAAGGCCGGATGGGTATAATCAATCCCGGTATCGATAACGCTAATCATCACCCCGCTGCCCCGATACCCGGAGCCCGGACTGTAATGCACCGGCAGAATACCGCTCTGCTCCATACTGGTCGTATCCATTAACCCCATCACAGCAGGAATCATATTATATCCATACTCATCCGGATTCAGCTGTCCATCCTCAGGAAGCGGTTTATGAATGACCACAAAATTACTGTTGATCACCTCATAGCAGGATGGATTATAAGTATTTACCATGACGTCCACATTCCCGCCATATTCGACAATAAAATCCGCATAATTCTGCGACAGGATAATGTCACGGCAGCGTAACTGCTCCTCCGTCAAAGCCAATCAGATCACTCCTGGATTTATATCAGTCTATTCTATGCCCGCCATCGGCGTTTTATTCGGCAGACTGAAAACACCCCGCATCTCAATAAGAGGTCCTCCCGTATGCTCTACGTAAGGCTGTGTGATCGTCACCCGTCCGATATTATCATCCTTCGGGATCTCATACATAATATCCAGCATAAGTTCCTCAATAATAGACCGCAGCGCCCTGGCTCCGGTTTTCTTTTTAATCGCTCTTTTGGCGATTGCTTCAAGGGCTCCGTCATCAAACTGGAGATCCACCTCATCCAGTGCCAGCAATTTCTGGTACTGTTTGATAATGGCATTTTTCGGCTCTTTTAAAATCTTAACAAGGGCTGCTTCATCCAGGCCTTTCAGCGTAAAGATCACTGGCAGACGTCCGATGAACTCTGGAATCATGCCAAACTCCCTCAGATCATCGATCGTCACCTGGCTCATAATATCCGCGTCCTGGTCATGGGCGTCGGACAGCATTGCCCCAAAGCCGATACCGCTTGTCTTATTTAACCGTGCTTTGATAATGCCTTCCAAATCCGGGAATGCACCGCCGCAGATAAACAAAATATTTCTCGTATTTACCGTTGTCAGTGGAACCATGGCGTTTTTGCTGCTGGCGCCGACCGGAACTTCCACATCGCTGCCCTCAAGCAGCTTTAAAAGTCCCTGCTGCACCGATTCGCCGCTGACATCACGGCTTGTCGTATTTTTCTTTTTGGCAATCTTGTCGATCTCATCGATAAAGATAATTCCCCGTTCTGCCTTTTCCACATCGTTGCCTGCCGCCGCAAGCAATTTAGAAACAACACTCTCGATATCGTCACCGATATAACCGGCCTCCGTCAGGGATGTGGCATCGGCAATGGCCAAAGGTACGTCCAAAAGCCGTGCCAATGTACGCACCAGATAAGTCTTTCCACAGCCTGTCGGCCCGATCATCAGCATATTCGACTTCTCAATCTCTATTTCATCCATTGTATTGGTGGCTACCCGTTTATAATGGTTATACACCGCAACGGACATGACCTTCTTTGCATAATCCTGGCCAATGACATAATCATCCAATCTCGCTTTAATCTGATGCGGCGGCAGAATCTGCTTTAAATCAATGGCCGGCTCTTTTTTATCCTTCGGTTTCTTCTTTTTCAACCGCTGACTTTTCGGAATACCGTCCTGGATATTTCCCGGGAACATATCCTGAATATTCATATTCCGCATCAAATCCTCATAATTAATGTTCGTATTGCTCATGGCCGTAAAGCTTCGCTGCATACAATCCGGACAAATACAAATCCCTTCCATTGGCAGATGGATTAATTTTCCGGCTTTGCTCTCCGGTCGGCGGCAAATATAACAAATATCCTCGTAATCATCTTTATGCTCGTTTTCCCCGGCATCATCTTTTGTATCTTTTAATTCTTCTTCATCGTAATCTTTCATATAGTCCCTCCCGCATCTATAACATACCTTGTCAAGTCAAGTGTTCACAGTATAGTACAGAAGGGAAAGCGCATGCCGTCCCGGCAATCCGCTTTCCCTGATAAATCTTTTTTCTGTTTTTTTATTATACTAACCTTCCATATCCGCCTTTGAACCGAGAATCGTCGATAATTCACTTTCTGTAAAGGAACCCCGTCCTGTCTGGCGCTGAACAGTCAGTGTGATCTGATCTCCCGGCATGCAGGCTTCAAGTTTTTCCTGCAATTCTTCCATCGTTGAGATAGCCTCACCATTAAATCCGGTAATAATATCACCCTGCTGAAGTCCGGCCCGCTCTGCCGCAGAGCCTCTGGCTACCATACTGATATAAATACCTGCCGGATATCCGTATTTGCCTGCCTCATCTTCCGTCAATGTACCGCCGGAAATACCAAGATAAGCCGTATTTTCATCAGTTTTTGTAACAATTGTTCCGTCAATGATTCCCTGAGCAGTTTCCAGTGCCGAATTGATCGGAATAGCAAATCCCATACCTTCAACATCCGTATTGGAATATTTGACCGTATTCACACCGATGACCTCACCTCTTGTATTCAAAAGGGCGCCGCCGCTGTTTCCAGGATTGATAGCCGCATCGGTCTGTACAAGTGTCATCGTACCATCGGTCATTTCGACTTCTCTGTCTACAGCGCTGATGGAGCCGGTCGTTACGGACTGACCATAGCCAAGGGCATTACCAATAGCAATGGCCCCGTTTCCGATTTTAAGTGCATCGGAATCGCCCATGACTGCCGCTGCAATATTCGACTTCGTATCCTCACTGAGAGAATTATAATCCACGGTAAGTACGGCAATATCGGCTGTTTCATCATAACCTTTGATCTGGGCCTCCGCCGTGCTTCCGTCATTGAACGTCACATTAATGCTTGTGGAATCCTCAATAACATGGTAATTTGTCATAATATAAAGGGTTCCGTCGGCCTCGCTCATGATAATTCCCGAACCGGCGCCGCTTCCTTCCTGGGAATAGGTCTGACCAAAAAAGCTGCTGGTCGTTACGACCTGAGTATTTACCGCAACGATCGACGGCATACACTGTTCAACGATATCGGATACATCCGTTGCACTGATCGTCTTCACATCCGTCGACGATGTTTTCACAATATTCACATTCATACCCACATTGGACGCTTCGCCTTTACCGGCTGTCACACCCACAGCACTTCCAATGCCCCAGAAAACGCCTCCGGCCACCAGCCCAAAGGCCAGTCCAAGACACACGGCCTTAACCAGCTTCACGCCAAAGTTTCCTTTTTTCTTTTCGGGTTTGTTCGGTTCTGGTGTATCATAAGGAGAATATGTTCTTCTTTCTGCATCCGATGTCTGACGATAGTAGTTATAATCATTTGTTGACTGTCCCGGACACTCTTGTTTGTCCTCATGGTAATTATAAAAATCACTCATAATGTTTCCTCCGTTCTGTATCATTTCTATGATGCCATTGTAACAAGCATTTGTGAATGGATTGTGATTCAATTGTGATTCAATTGTGAATTATTTCCGGAAGATAATCAACTTGCTGAAAATGTAATTTAAAACAACAACGACAACCTGAGTAATAAACTTCGCCGCACTATCCGGAATGCCGATCACATCCACGCTGACAAACATAATCGCCATATCCATCACTCCGGAAAGCACACGGCAGCCGACAAAAGTCGTCATTTCCCGCAGGATGGCCGAAAAACCTTTTACCTTACTGTCAAATACCCATGTCCGGTTTGTCACATAAGCAAAAGCCACCGACACTACCCAGGAAATAGCATTGGCCACAAGATAATTTAAGCCCAACACACTGGTACAGATAAAGTAGACGACAATATTGACCACCGTCGTCAGACCTCCGAAAAATAAATAAGCGATGATTTCCTTATACTTTAATAGTAATTCCTTCATCTCATAACCTCTTTCGTTTCCTTTTCACATTTTTCTGAATATCTTTACTATTATATAGGATTTTTTCACTCTTGGCAATACACATCACATAGCCAGCCGACTGCCTTTATCCGTCTTGGTAACTACAATTTTCTGTTCAATCTGTTCTTTTAATTCGCTGACGTGGGAAATAATCCCTACCAGCCGATCACCTCCGGCCAATTCATTTAAAATGCGAATCGCCTGATTCCGGGCATTTTCATCCAGGCTTCCAAACCCTTCATCGATAAACAGTGTATCCACATGGATTTTCCCGGCCTCCTGCTGGATCACATCCGCCATTCCCAATGCCAGCGCCAGAGCAGCTATGAAGGATTCGCCGCCGGAGAGAGTTTTCACATCCCGGATACTGTCATTAACCAGGCTGTACACATCCAAATCCAGTCCGGCCTCACCCTGACGTCCAAGATTTTCCAGACTGCGGCATTCTAAAAGGAACTGACGACCGCTCATTCCAACCAGACGCCGGTTGGCCGCATCAACCATCTGCTGAAAATAGCGCCGCTGCATATAGGTCTGGAAATCCATCCGGGCCATTCCGGCCATCTGACCATTGGCGATCCGGCTCAAATGACGGACGCGGGCAAACTCTGCCTGCTCTTTGCCATAATCCCTGAGCAGCCGGCTCAGCCGATCATAAATTTTTCCATTGGTCTGTCGCACCGCAAAAACATTCTTTTCCTGTTGGGCCAGTTCTTCCCGTTTTATTTCAAGAATCTGCCGCTCGGTTTCTTCCGGCCATCCGGCTGCTTCTAAAAGGCTCCTGTACCGCTCCCCGGCCTGTACTTCTTCGTCCTGCGCCTGTTTTGCCATCTGCTGACGCTCACCATACTGTCCCTGTTTTATCTGCTGCTTCCCCGTCCATGTTTCCAGTTCTGCTTCGGCTTTTTCAAGAGCTTTTTTTAGCTGTTCCATTTCCTTTTTTAAGCCGGAAAGATGCTGCTCGGCCTCAGCCCTGGAAGCAAAACTCATTTTTAATTTCATGGCTTTCAATCCTTCAGCCCGGCTCTTTTCTTCGGCCGATAAAGCCGCCTGCTGCTGTACAAGTTTTATATGTTCTGTGTGCAATGACTCCTGCTCTTTTTCTAATTTCTTCAATCTTCCGGCATTTTCTTCAAAACGTTCACTCTCATTTTTTATCTTCTGCCATTGCTGCCTGGCCGTCTGCAGCGCCTGCTGGCTATCACGTCCCATAGCAAATACACTCTGCCAGAAGCTGCCGGCTTCAAATGATTTTTCCGGCTTCTCCATCCGGTCGCCGGCGGCATGCAAAATTTCGCTTTTTAATGCGGCGACCTTTTCCGACAGTTTTTGACATTTTAGCCGTGCTTTCTCAACAGCCCTTTCCGCCGTTTCCCTGTCCGTTTTTGCCGCATCGACCATACTCCGATCGACTATTGTTTCAGCGCTTCCCACCAGGCAAGGCGCCGGATGGTGCAGTGAACCGCAGACCGGGCAGGGTTCGCCCGCCACAAGCTGCTGAGCCATAAGCCCTGCCTGGGAAGCAATAAACTGCTCATAAAGCTGGTCGTGACGCCGGGACATTTTCTGATAATAAAAAACACTTTCTTCCGCATTTTTCTTCGCTGCCTCATCTTCCGAGACAAGCTTCTCCCACAACGGCTTTTTATTCCAAAGCTGCTTTAATATCTCCATATTTTCGCGGCGCTCGTTGAGCTGCTGCTCTGCCTGACTCAACTGGAGACCGCTGTCTTTCAATCGCTCCTGCTCATCTTCAAGAGTTCTCCGAAGCTGTTTTATTTCCGCTTCCTTCTTCTCTGTCCGCTCTTTCTCCATCGTACAATTCCCCAGCTTTTTTTCAAGCTGTTTTAAAGCCTCCTGCTCCTGGGCGAGCTTATCATATTCCGGCATTTCCTGCTTTAAAATCAGCCATTGTTCCTGCTTTTTGGGCCATTCCCGTTCGTATCTGGAACGCACCGCTTCCAAAGCCGCTCCGGCCGTTTGAACATTCTTTCGGATCTTCGGCAGCTCACTTTCCAGCAATTTTGTTTCCTCTAAAACACGATTTTTGCGAATCTCTTTTTCATGAAATTCCTGTTCTGCCGCCAAAATCCGGTCCATTACATCCAGCGATATCCGGAGTTCCTTCTCCCGATACTCCGCCTCCCCATTCATAGCTTTCAATAATTCAAGAATAACCTGATTATCCACATCTGAGAAAACGCCCTTTTCCTTCCATTCTTCCTCATATTTGCTTTCCGGAAGGCATTGGACATTTTCAATCTCATGTCGGCAGGTTTTTCGTACATCCTCCAGCCCGCCGTACAATTTCTTTTCCTGCTCGGCCAGGCTGTTCTGAATCTGCCAGTAAATCTTTGTAGGAAAAATCTGTGAGAAAATTTGTTTTCTATCTTTTGAGCTGGCCAAAAGAAGCTTCATAAAATCTCCCTGGGAAATCATAGATACCTGGCTGAACTGACTCATGTCCATTCCGATGATTTCCACGATTTTCTGCTCCGTCTCTTTCATTTTTCCCGGAAAAACTTTTCCATCGGGCATTATCAATTCCACTTTGGCGCTTTCTTTTGTCAGCGTATATTCTCCGGCTTTATTTTTTCTCCGGCTCCTCCGAAACCATGTCGGATTCCGCCGAACAGTGTATGTTTTTCCCATCTCACTAAAAGTAAATTCCACATAGGTTTCGTCCGTATCGGAAGCATACTGGCTTCGCATCATGTCCCCTTCCCTGCGCCGTCCGCTTGTCTGTCCATACAAGGCATAGGAAATGCCGTCGAAAATCGTCGTTTTCCCGGCGCCTGTATCTCCGGTAATCAGAAAAAGCCCCTGTTTCATTTTTTCAAAATCCACACATTCCGTTCCTCCATAGGAACCAAAGGCGGAAAGTATTAATTTCAACGGTTTCATTCTCTATCCTCCGTCAGTTGATCCAAAGTTTTCTGAAGCAAAATTTCCTCCGCTTCTGTCAAAGGTGTTCGGCTGACATCCTCATAAAATGCCCGAAAAGCCTCCAGTGGTGTTAAATTTTCTTGTTTTTCCAAAGTAGTTTCCAGCCGTTTTCTTGTTCTTGCATTGTCTACTCGGATTTCCAACAGATAATCGTAGACTTCCCGAAGCGTCTCCTTCATCCGATAAGGCTCATTTTCATCGGTAAGGGTCGCACTGACAAAATCATGACGATTCGCTTCCGTGGCCCGTTCCAGGATTTCTTTCAATGTGCCCCGCTCTGTGCGGACATCCTGCCTGGCCCTTAACGGAATCTGCTGAATTTCAAGCGGCGTTCCCTTTGCGCCAAGCGTCACCATCGTAATGGATTTGTGATGCCGCTCCTCACTGACCGAATATTTTAACGGCGACCCGGCATAGCGGATCCGTTCTTCCTTAATTTTCTGAGGACCATGTAAATGTCCCAGAGCCACATAATCAAAATCCTTTAACACAGCAATATCGATCCGGTCCAAACCGCCAATGGACAATAACACCTGCTCCGAATCACAGGTCGCCGTCTCCCATCCCGAACTTTGATAAAACTGATGGGACACAAGAATATTTCTCTCAGTGATATCCAGACTTTCCCGTTCAAGCAGCGTCCGGACAGCCGTTTCATAGTCCGGAATATCTCTGTCCGGGAACAACGGACGTACATACCCCGGCTTTGTAAACGGAAGAAGATAGATATTGACCCGTCCGAACGCGTCCTTTAACACTACTTTTTTCAGATGTTCATCTTCCCTCTGAGGCGGCATGACCGATATATAAATCTGATGTTTTTCCATAAAGCTGCTGGCATAGTTCAGCCGCTCCGGCGAATCGTGATTTCCGGCAATGATACAGATCGGAATAAGTGGGTCCAATGATGCCGCCCGGTTTAAAAAATCATCAAATAAAATATACGCCTCTCCCGACGGCACAGATTTATCAAATACATCCCCCGCAATAAGCAATACATCCGGTCTGTATTCTTCCATCTTTTCAATAATCTGATCCAGGATATCTTCCTGATTCTCTTTTAAATTGTAATAATTAAGCTGTTTTCCGATATGCAGATCGGCAATATGAAATATTTTCAATATAAACCTCCATCATAAGCCAAAAGGCATCCTTAAAATTTATTATAACTTTAAGGATACCTTTTGTTCAACGTTTATAATATTTATTTATCCAAAATTTCAGTCAACATCTTATTGACAGTCCCCGGGTCGGCTTTGCCCTTCATAGCCTTCATCGTCTGACCCACAAGGAAGCCGATAGCTTTTTTCTTTCCGGCCCTGTAGTCGGCCACGGACTGGGGATTTGCAGCCACAATGCCCTCAATGATGCCTTTGAGAGCGCCGTCGTCAGCCTCAATTTTCAATCCGTTTTCCTCTACATATATTTCCGGGTCCACATTTTCCGCAAAAACCTTCTCAAAAACTTCCTTGGCCGTCGTCCGGTTAATGGCGCCCGCCTCGATCAGACCGATGAGTTTTGCCAGATTTTCCGGTGCAAAGGTCAAATCCGACGGCTCCATATCATGTTCTTTTAAGAGGCGCATCGTTTCCACCATAAGCCAGTTAGACACTTCCTTTGGTTTCTTGCCAAGAGCCACCGTCGCTTCAAAAATATCGGCCAGTTTTTTATGGGAAGTAATGATTTCCGCATCGTACTGGGGGATATCGTATTCTTCTTTATAGCGTTCCAGCTTTTCTGTGCGAAGTTCCGGCTGACGGCCGCGGATTTCTTCAATCCATTCGTCGCTGATAATGATCGGAACAAGGTCCGGTTCAGGGAAGTAACGATAGTCCTGAGCATCCTCTTTGGAACGCATCGCATAGGAAGTTTCTTTATTATCGTCCCAGCGTCGGGTTTCCTGAACGACTGCTTTGCCCGCTTCCAAAAGATCGATCTGACGTTCCCGCTCACCTTCGATGGCTCTGGCAATGGCTTTGAAGGAATTCAGATTTTTCATTTCGGTTCGTGTTCCAAATGCTTCGGCACCCACTTCACGAATGGATAAGTTGACATCCGCCCGCATGGACCCTTCCTGAAGCTTACAGTCGGAAGCTCCTAAGTACTGGATGATCATACGAAGCTTTTCCAGATAGGCAATGACTTCTTCGGCAGAACGCATATCCGGTTCAGATACGATTTCAATAAGCGGCACGCCGGAACGGTTGAAATCTACCAGAGAAGCGTCCTCCCACTCATCATGAATGAGCTTTCCCGCATCCTCTTCCATATGGATTTCGTGAATACCGACAATCTTTTTACCGCCGCTTTCCGTCTCAATCTCCACGCCGCCGTTGCGGCAGATTGGCAGATAAAGCTGGGAAATCTGATAGTTCTGCGGATTATCCGGATAAAAATAATTCTTCCGGTCAAATTTACAATACTGAGTAATGGAGCAATTCGTCGCCAATCCTACGGCAATGGCGTATTCGACTACCTGCTTATTAAGTACCGGCAGCGCGCCCGGCATTCCGGTACATACCGGACAGGTATGGGTATTTGGCGCTCCTCCGAATTCTGTACTGCAGGAACAGAAAATTTTTGTTTTTGTTGCAAGTTCTACATGGACTTCCAGTCCAATGACGGTTTCATATTGTTTTGCCATTATTCTGCTCCTTTCTCAGCCATGGGCGGCCGCTGATAGGTTCTTGTCTGTTCAAAGGCATAGGCCGCCCGGATAATATTCTTTTCTTTAAAGCAATCGCCGATCATCTGTACGCCGATCGGCAGGCCCTTACTGTCTATGCCGCACGGCATGGACAATCCCGGAAGTCCGGCCAGATTGACAGAGATCGTATAGATATCTCCCAGATACATTTTAATCGGATCGCTTAAGGATTCTCCGAGCTTTGGAGCTGTCGTCGGCGCCGCAGGTCCCAGGATCACGTCATATTTTTCAAAAGCCTTATCAAAAGCCTGTTTGATCAGCGCCTTTGTCCGCAACGCTTTCAGATAATAAGCGTCGTAATAACCGGAACTGAGAACGAAGGAACCAAGCATGATCCGCCGTTTGACCTCCGGCCCAAAGCCTTCAGAACGGCTTTTTTTATACATGTTGTGAAGTCCTTCATATTCTTCGGTACGATAGCCGTATTTCACACCGTCAAACCGGGCCAGATTGGAACTGGCCTCTGCCGATGCGATAACGTAATAGGCCGGGATGGCATATTCCACCAGGCTCAGGTCAAATTCTTCCACAATAGCCCCTTTTTCTTCAAGGACCTTTGCGGCTCCGAGAACTGCTGCTTTTACTTCTTCATCCAATCCTTCTCCGAAATAATCTCTTGGAATGCCAATGCGGAGGCCCTTCACATCATCCACAAGGGCTGATGTGAAATCGTAATCTTCTCGCTGAACCGAAGTGCTGTCCTTCGGGTCATAAGAAGCGATAGCTTCAAGAATCGTCGCACAGTCGGTCACATCCTTTGCCACCGGTCCGATCTGGTCAAGGGATGAACCGTAGGCAATGAGTCCATATCGGGAAACCGTGCCGTAAGTCGGCTTAATTCCGACAACGCCGCAGAAGGAGCTTGGCTGGCGGATAGAACCGCCTGTATCGGAACCGAGGGCATAAGGCACTTCCTCTGCCGCCACGGCTGTACAGGAGCCGCCGGAGGAACCGCCGGGTACGTGGTCTGTATTCCACGGGTTTTTCGTCGGTCCAAAAGCGGAAGTTTCCGTTGTGCTTCCCATGGCAAATTCATCCATATTGGTTTTTCCGATAATAACAGCCCCGGCCTTTTCCAGATTCAGGACTGCTTCGGAAGTGTACGTCGGAACAAAATTATAGAGAATTTTAGAACTGCAGGTCGTCAGCAGACCTTCCGTACACATATTATCTTTAATGGCCACAGGAACACCGGCCAGCGCTCCTGTAAGTTCGCCCGCATCAATCTTTGACTGGACTTCTTCGGCTTTCTTTAAAGCCCTTTCCCTGTCTATGGTGACAAAACTGTGGATCTGCCCTTCCACGGCATCCACCTGAGCGAGGGCAGCCTCCACACATTCTTTCACAGTCACTTCTTTATTTTTAATTTTTTTCCCCAGTTCTACTGCGGTCAACTGCATTAAATCCATGGTCTTCCTCCTACTCTACCGTCTTCGGCACTACAAAGCTGCCGTCTTTTTCCTTTGGCGCATTGGCCAGGATTTTTTCACGGGTATCCCCATTGACCACAACATCTTCCCGAAATACATTATGTACCGGGAACACATGGGACATTGGCTCCACTCCGGAAGTGTCCAGTTCATTTAATTTATCAATGTAATCCAGCATACTTCCCATATCCTTTTTGGCTTGTTCTTTCTCTTCTTCCGACAATTCAAGTTTGGCCAGAATGCCGACATATTCAATGGTTTCATCAGAAATCACATTTGCCATAAAACCGTCCTCCTTATATAAACAGGATTCCCGGAATTAAAAATTCCGGGAAAGCATCTTTTATAATTTTTCCTTTTCATCCGCCTGCAGCTGATCTGCCTGACGTTCTTTTCTTTTTCTTCCCCGTTTATGGGCAACCTTCACAACGATCGCAGCAGCCACGGCGATAACAGCCAAATATGGAATCGCACTGAGTAAACCAATAATAAAGTTTCTCAATCCTCTTCCGAGACCATAAAGACTGTTCATAAAACCACTCTGGATCTGTTCCCAGGCGGAATCACCCTGACCGGCCGATACGACATCCACTTCCAGGACATAAATGTCCACTGTGCTGTAATTAATCAGATTATCATAAGTATTCATCTGGCTTTGATAGGACTCCAATTCATAACGGACATCCGAAATTTTTGACTCAATCGCCAGAATATCTTCCATCGATGACGCCTGTGAAAGTAATTCATTTAATCGTTCAAGTTCGTCTTCCAATGTTGAAACCCGTCCGGCCACATCCACATATTCCAATGTAATGTCTCTGACATTCCGGGAAGTATTCGTGATATTTCCATTATCCCCTATCCTGGAAATAAAAATTTCCAGCTTTTCTTCCGGAATTCTTGCCGTATACCAGGCCGTTCGCTGACTGCTTTCGGCTAAATAGCTGCTGCCTCCCACACTGGAATACTCGATATAACCGCCAAGACTCTCAACTTCTTTTTCCAGATCTGAAACAAAGGTATCAAAGTCTTTTGTTTCCACATCCAGACTAGCTTCTTTGATCAGCTTTCGACCGCTTTCAGAGGCCGCAGCCTCTTCTGACAATGACGTGCCATTTTCCAGATGTCCCGTATCCGTTGAATCCCCGGAAGCCGCAGCCTCTTCTGGACCGTCATAGACTTCATCGGCCGCATCATAACTATAATCCGCTGCTGCATAATTATTACTCCGATAGCTGGCGGTCGTCACTTCCGCTGCGCCTTCTTTACCTGATGTACTGCCGCAGGCTGTCAAAAGCAGCGCCAATGCTGCAGATATCGCAAAAATGCAATATTTCCCCCGATTGTTTTTGGCCATAATCCCTCCTGTTTATCCAAACAACTCCAATACCATCTGAGCGGTCTCCACAATACTTGTACCGTTGCTCATGCTGGTTTTCTGGAGATAACGATGTGCCTCTTCCTCCGTATATTTTTTTGCTTCCATTAACAGGCTCTTGGCACTGTCAATAAGGATGCGTTCTTCCCCCGAACGATTCTTAGGCTTCTCCCGGCGCTTTTTACGCCTGCGCATCATCGTTGTTTCCAAAAGCTCGATATTATTCATGAAAGCCTGAGTTTTCATCGGCAATGCAATTTTCAGAACATCAACGTATTCCATCTGTTCCAATGCGGCCTGAGATCCCATGACCACCATTTCATAATATTCGGGCAGGTACTTATACAGATTAAAATAATCCATATCGTTTAAACGGCAGCC